>JAGCNQ010000182.1 GCA_017645845.1 Bacteroidaceae bacterium | reverse complement strand
GCCATCAGTGGCCAGAGCTTTGTGGCCGCCACGGGTAGCCTGGGTGCACAGTCGGAGAACAGCTACCAGTACACCATGGAATACAAGGGTACGCTGAAGACCATCGAAGAGTTCAACGACATCGTATTGCGAACAAGCGAGGGCGGCCACCTGCTGCATCTGAGCGATGTGGCAGATGTGGAGATCGGTGCCATGAGCTACAACTTCCTTTCGAACATCAACGGCAAGCCAGGCACCATCTTCATGGTGTTCCAGGCACCAGGTGCCAATGCCACGGAAGTGAATGCCCGTATCGACCAGCTTTACGAGGATATGAAGCCGATGATGCCTGCAGGTCTGGAGTTTGTGAAGCTCGAGACAAGCGATGACTTCCTCTATGCCGCCATCGGCAACGTGGTCGAGACGCTCATCATCGCCATCATCCTCGTCATCCTCGTGGTGTTCTTCTTCCTGCAGAACTTCAAAGCCACCATCATCCCCTCCATCTCCATCATCGTATCGCTGCTGGGCACCTTTGCCATTGTTTCCCTGGCTGGCTTCTCGCTCAACATCCTGACGCTGTTTGCGCTTGTGCTAGCCATCGGTACCGTGGTCGACGATGCCATCGTAGTTGTGGAGGCCGTGATGGCCAAGATGGAAAGTGGCATCAGCGATGCCCGCCAGGCCACCCGCGAGGCAATGTCGGAAGTGTCGGTTGCCGTAATCTCGTGTACCCTGGTATTCATGGCTGTGTTCATCCCAGTAGCCTTCATGCCCGGCACATCGGGAGCATTCTTCACCCAGTTTGGTGTGACGATTGCCTCGTCAGTAGGCCTCTCGTGCGTATCCGCCCTGACGCTCTGTCCTGCCCTTTGCGCCATCATGCTGAGAGTCACCGAAGGCAAGAAGGAGGGCAAGGGCATCACCTACTACACCAAGAAAGCCTATACCGCGAGCTATAATGCCATCTTCAACAAGTACTCGAAAAGCGTACAGAAGTTCATCAAGCGTCCCGTCCTGGCATGGGGTCTGCTGGCTGTAGCTGCCTTCCTGCTCATCTTCTTCATGAGGAATCTGCCTTCAGGACTTGTGCCACAGGAGGACCAGGGCGTAATCCTTGCCGAAATCCGTGCCCCTGAGGGAACGACGCTCCACGAGACGCGCGAAATCGTGAAGAAGGTGGAGGAAAAGGTGAAGGAGATTCCCGAGATGGAAAGCTTTGCCACGGCCTGCGGCTATGGTATGATGTCGGGCTCGGGCTCGAACTACGCCACGATGATCATCCGCCTGAAGCCATGGGAGGAGCGTGAAGGCTTCAACCATTACGTGGACCTCGTCATTGGTCGTCTCTACTTTGCCAGCAAGGAGATCAAGAACGCGCAGGTAATGCCATTCCAGCTGCCACAGGTGCCTGGCTACGGTTCGAACAACAGCGTGAACCTTGTGCTTCAGGACCTGAACGATGGTGACCTTTCGGAATTTGCAAGTCTCACCAACAACTTCCTGGCCAAGTTGGGTGAACGTCCGGAGATCAGCATGGCCATGACCAGCTACTCGGAGCGCTTCCCCAAGTACCAGGTAGAGGTCGATGCTACCCAATGTGACCGTGCAGGCATCTCTCCCGCTTCGGTGCTGAGAAACCTCGGTGCCTACTGCGGTGGAAGCTATGTGGGCAACTATAACCAATTCGGCAAGGTCTATCGTATCATGGCCAGCGCCTCACCTGAATACCGACTCGACCCATCGTCGCTGAACAATATCTTCGTTCGTGTGCGCGGCGGCAAGATGGCCCCAATTGCGGAATTCGTCACATTAAAGGAGGTTGTCGGCACTTCGAGCGTAGAGCATTTCAACCTGTTCCAGAGCATCACCTGCTTCGTTCAGGCTGCCAACGGATATACTGAGGGCGATGCCCATAAGGTGATTGCCGAAGTGTTCAAGGAGACGATGCCCAATGGCTACGCCTACGAATACAGCGGCATGTCTCGAGAGCTTGAGGAGGCAGCCGGCTCGAATGCCACCGCTCTGATTTATGTCATTTGTGTCATCCTCATCTACCTCATCCTCGCCTCACTCTACAACTCGTGGTTCACACCTTGGGCTGTGCTGCTTTCTGTCCCCTTCGGCCTGATGGGTGCCTTCGTGTTCGCTTATCTGGGCTCATTGCTCCATCTGCCGGGCATGGACAACAACATCTACCTGCAGACAGGTGTCATTATGCTCATCGGCCTTCTGTCGAAGACGGCCATCCTCATCACCGAGTTTGCCTCCGAGCGCCGTGCCCAGGGCATGAGCATCAGCGGAGCTGCCTTCGAAGCCTGCAAGGAACGTCTGCGCCCCATCCTGATGACGGTATTCACGATGATTGCAGGTATGATCCCGCTCATCATCGAGGGTGGCGCCGGAGCCAATGGCAACCGTGCACTGGCCCTGGGCGTGGTAGGCGGTATGTCGGTGGGCACCATCGCCCTGCTGTTTGTCGTCCCCGTCTTCTTCATCGTGTTCCAGAAACTGCATGAGCGGTTCCAGGGAAAGGATCAAATCATTAATGAGGAATAAATCATGAAAAGACTAAGCTATATCTTCACCGCTGCTGCCGCGAGCCTCCTGTTGTCGGGCTGCGGCATATACAACACGTACGAGCAGAAGACCGAGATTCCTGCCGATGTCTTTGGCAGGACCCAGGACATCACAACGGCCGCCGATGGCACGTCGATAGCGATGATGTCGTGGCGCGAGTTCTTTGTTGACCCGCTTCTGCAACAACTCATCGAACAGGTGCTCGCCAACAACACCGACCTGAATTCCGCCCGACTCGCCGTGGAAAAGAGCGAGGCTTCGCTGATGGCAGCTCGCATGGCCTACCTGCCGGCCATCTCACTTGGACCGCAGGGCACCATAGCAAGCTTTGACCAGGGAAAGGCCAGCCAGACCTACAACCTGCCTCTGCAGATGTCGATGGACCTTGACGTATTTGGCTCAATCACCAATAAAAAGCGTGCCTCGAAGGCCGTGCTCAGACAAGCGCAGATGCGCGAGGAAATGGTGCGTGCCAACCTCATCTCGACCACAGCCCAGCAGTACTACATGCTGCAGCTTCTCGACCGACAGCTGGATATCCTGACGATGACCGACAGCCTCTGGAACATCTCGCTGGAGACACAGAAGACACTTTGGGAAAACGGCAAGTCGTACTCCACCGCAGTCAATCAGATGGAGTCGTCCTACCTGAACGTGAAGGCACAGATTGTCGATACGCGCCGCAACATACGCAGCGTGGAGAATGCCATCTGCCGCCTGATGGGAAGCACGCCCCAGCGCATCGAGCGCAACTACTGGGGCTCTGCGGAACTGCATCATCCCCAGGCTAAGGGCGAGACCGGCCAACGCATGTTCGACATTGATTTCCTGAAGACCGGTGTACCTGCCACGATGCTTGAGCAGCGCCCCGACATACGCATGGCCAACCACGCCCTGGAGGAAGCCTTCTACAACACGCAGGCCGCACGCTCGGCCTTCTTCCCAAGCATCACCCTGTCGGGAACCGCAGGATGGACCAACTCGGCTGGAAGCATGGTAGTCAATCCCGGCAAACTGCTGCTCACAGCCGTCGGCCAACTCACACAGCCCATCTTCGCACGCGGCAAACTCCTTGCCAACCTGAAGATCTCGAACCTGACCAAGGAGGATCTGCAGAAGAAGTATGTGCAGACCATCATCGACGCCGGCAACCAGGTGAACGAAGCCATGGCCGACTGCCAGGCCGCACGCGCCAAGCACCAGTACTACCATCGCCAGGTGGAAGTGCTCTCCGATGCCTACCACGGCACGCATGAGCTGATGGACAACGGCAAGGCCAACTACATCGAAGTGCTCACCGCCCAGGAGAGCCTGCTCAACTCGCAGCTCAACGAGGCCATGAACATGTACAAGGGTGCCCAGGCCGTCATCGCCCTCTACATCGCATTAGGCGGAGGTTCAAAGTGAAAGTAATATGAAACTATCTATCCTTTGTCTGTTAGCCACTTTGTCTTTCCAGCAGGTCTTTGCGCAGGAAAAGGCACATAGCTTGAACCATTGGGTAGATAGTGTACTGTCGATAGGCTACTTCAAGGGCAACATCGACACGGCATACGTCACACGACCTCTGACCAAGTGGACCGTCGTAGGGCGACTCAACGTGTCGGGCGCAAAGATAGAGTCGAGGGGTGTTACAGAGGGGCAGCCTTTCAATGCAGAAATGACAGCTGACTACAAAAGTACGCTCAGCGTTGCTGTGAGTTATCTGGGTTTCTCGCTCAGCGCAGCCATCAATCCTGCCAAACTGATGGGCAGGTACCGCGATTTCGAATTGAACTTCAATTCCTACGGCAGGCACTTTGGCTACGACATCATCTTCCAGGATGCGCACAACTTCACGGGTTGGCACGACATGGATGGGATGGAGCGCATTTATCTTCCCGCAGACATGCTGTCGGTAAGGACCTTGAACCTGAATGCATTCTACATCTTCAATGG
>JAGCNQ010000181.1 GCA_017645845.1 Bacteroidaceae bacterium | reverse complement strand
TCTTTCTTTTATGCTCCTTGTTTGTTTGACGTTATTACGATAATTTCTGGCTGCGGCTTTCACCCCTCCTTGGGAGGGGTTGGGGGAGGTTTTTACTGAATCTGCCTTCCGTCCAAGAACTTGATGATGCGGTCTGTCTGCTGGGCTTGCTGCTCGTTGTGTGTTACCATCACGATGGTGCGTCCGTCCTCGCGGTTCAGCTTGTGCAGCAGTTCCATAATCTCGGCACCCATCTTAGAGTCCAAGTTACCCGTCGGCTCGTCGGCAAGGAGTATTTCGGGGTTGCCGATGATGGCGCGGGCGATGGCGACACGTTGGCACTGACCGCCGGAGAGCTGCGAGGGACGGTGCTTCATGCGGTGCGAGAGACCTACGCGTTCGATAACTTCCTTTGCCAAGCGCAGACGCTCAGCGCTACGAACACCACGATAGATGAGCGGAATCTGCACGTTGTCCAGTACGTTGAGCGTGCTGATGAGGTGGAAGCTTTGGAACACGAAGCCCAGCGTCTTGTTCCTCAGCTCTGCGAGTTTGTTGTCCGGCAGCTTGGGGTCGATGACGGTGCCGCACAGCTCGATGGTGCCGCTTGTAGGTTCGTCAAGCAGGCCCATGATGTTCAGCAGCGTCGATTTGCCACATCCAGAAGGCCCCATGATGCTCAGGAACTCACCCTTCTTTACTTCAATGTTCACATTCTCCAGAGCTTGTGTTTCCACTTCGTCCGTACGATAGATTTTGTTAATCTCAGTCAGTTTGATTACGTTTTCCATAATGTTTGTTATATTAATTTTGATTTGATTAATTTTGAATTTCCCCTAAAGGAGAGTAGGGAGTCTATTCTTCCCTAAGTGCATCTGTTATCTTTGTTCCAAGAATCTTCAGGGCAGGTATCGTTGTGCCGATGAGGACGGTACATAATATAATAATGTAAACGACGGCAGAGACGATGAGGAAGTGCGGCCAGAAATGTTCCACCCAAGTTTGGTCGGCGAACTGGGTGTAGAAGTCACAGCAGTACATGGTGGTGAAGTATTCCTCTCCGTTCTCGTATTCCAAACCGCTGTAAGCATAGTTCAGAAAGATGATGCAGCCAATGAACGCAGCAACAGTTGCCAATATGGTTCCTTCGGCCAGGAACGAGAGCAGCAGACGAGGTTTGGTTGCACCATAGGCTCTGCGCACACCACATTCCTCCGTCCTGCGCTTGGCTTGCAACCATACGGTGCCGATTACAGCCAAGCAGAGGTTCAGCAGGAAGAACAGCGCCAACGCCAGGCTGCGATTGACCTCCTGCGTGCGTCCCTCGTCCAGTTCTATTTTCTGTAAGTGGTCTTCATAGGTCGTCAGTTTGCTGATGCGGCAGAAATCCGTCTTGCCCTTGGCGATAAGCTCTTGCCCATGTTCCTCGACGAAACGCTTCGGATTGATGCCCTTCTTTAGGCGGATGATGATGTTCACTTTGGTTGTGGAGAGTCCACCGGCAAAGAAGATAATGGTACGAATGTTTCGGCTGGCAGACAAGCGCATGTCCTCCACCACACCGGCAACCGTTATGTCGAATGTTCCATTTGCAGGGACATGATTCTGGAAGCGGCGCCCCACAACGTCTTCCGTGCCGAAAAGCGTAATGGCAGCATTGCGTGTCAGCACAGCCTCAGGTCCCATTCGCATCTGCGAGAGTTCTTCTGCCGACGGGCTGCCTGGCAAGGGCTTGATGCCGTATGTCTCAAAGAAATTGGCACCGGAGACAAAGCTCATCTGAACCATGTAAAGCGTGTCCTCCTCATGGCTGACTTTGATATAACCGGGATTGTTTGTGCCAATATCAGAAGTCCATGTATTGTAGAAATAAACACTCTCTACACCTTCCATTGATTCCATCTGACGGATGAGCTGCATCTTTCGTTCTTCTGTCACAGTCTCCGGGTTGTCCGCATTCTCAGTATATGCTCCCAACTTCGTCTCGGCAAAAAGCAATCGGTCGCTGTCGTAACCCATTGGCAAGCTGCGGTAGTAGAGGTTCACCACTGCTGGGTCGATAACCACCCAAGCCACAACAGTAATCACAATAAGTTCCAGGAAGAGCCAAATAGACCCCCTCCTGACCTCCCCATCTATGGGAAGGAACTTTATACGTGAAAAAATATTCTTCTTCATATATTCTTTTTTAATTTTTAGTTTACTCTCCTCCCCCTTGGGGGAGGTTGGGAAGGGGCTTTACCTCTTCTCCATCATACTCTCCACAATAGGTTTCCTCAGACTCAGCCATGCGGGCAGCAAGGCAGACAGCAGGTTCATCAGCAGAACGGCAGCAAATGCTCCCACGAAAAGCAGCGGCGCAAACAGCATCTCGCCTGTCACAAAGGACGAAGAGCCGATAGTTGTGCTGTCGAAGAACAAGCCCAAGATTTCTGTACGCAGGCCATAAATGGCGAGCCATGCAGCTACAAGGCCGATGATGCCGCCTATGCTGGTCAGAACGAGGTTCTCAGTCACTATCTGCCAAAGCAGAGTGCTGCGGCGAGCACCGAAGGTCTTGCGCACAGCCATCTCTGCTGAACGCCGCTCCATCCTTCCTGCCACAATGCCGCAAAGGTTCAGAGCCGGCACGAAAAGCAGGATGAACAGCAAGGATGCAAAATGAGAGAAAAGTTGCCTGTTGGATATTTTATCATATTCATCATCACGAGCGGCTGTCCGCAGAGCGTGCATGGGGTGTGTCTCCAAGCCCTGCGTCAGTTCAACATGGGTTTTGACTCCTTCGCCAAAGAACCTGTAGCCGCCTGTAATCTTCACATAATCAAATGACAGGCGCGACGCTATCTCGTCAAGCTCTTTCTTCAATGCCTGAAGGTGCTCCGTGTCCTTCACGGTGGCAACGATGGCAAACTCGCCTGTATAGGGAGAATCGGAGTATCTTGTTTCCCAAAGGGTATAGGGCAAGAACAAGTCGGCATAACTGTCTGGCGTGAGCTGGCTGCCGCTTCTCACCACGCCCACAACCCTCAGGCTCCATCCTCTTTCCAGGCACACCAATTGTCCCAAGGCTTCTGCATTTTTGCCAAACAGACGCTTGGCAAAAGCGTCGCTGATGACGCAGACACTTTCGTGAGCCTCTACCTCCTGCGGCGTGAAAGGACGACCTTCCAGGAAGTCGTACTTATAGATATTGAAGATGTCGGCATTAGTCTTGTTAATGATGGCTTCGATGTATTCGCCATTGCCCGTGTAGCCATCGCCAACAAACACAAACTCGTGGCAACTCAAGCGAAGTTTGCCGCTGCCACAGGCTAAAAGGGTGGGGGCGCAGAACTCAATGTTGGGACTGGAGAGGAACCACTCCTCGAAAGCCTTAGGTCCGAAAGGCATCCCCGCCTCTCCTCTATTCTCAGCAACAACCTTGAGATTCTCAAAATAGACCGTCCGCGGGCGGTTCACTTCGGGATAAATAGGTGCCAGCTTGATGTAATAGACCACCGCCATCACCATCGTGAAAGCAATGGCCATTGCTGTTCCTGCAATGTGAATGCCTGAGAACAGTTTTTCCTCGCGCATCATGGCGAGGGCCTGTCGCAGATAAGTTGTGTTCATTTCTTTTATTTTATCGCCTCTTTTGTTATGTTATTAGAACGTTATTACGGAATGTCAGGCTATATGCCACTTATTAGATTGCAACAATCGTGCCAAACTCATAATACATTGATAATGAACATTACCTAAAAAAGAAATGGCCATTCCTGGACACTCTATGTGTTCGAAAATGGACAAATACGCAAATATTTTCCCTTTTCACTTTGGAGCAAAAGAAAAAAATTGTATTTTTGTATGCGAAATAACGTACACAAATTGTGTGTTTTTCCTCTCATTAACAACTAGCTACTATGATTTACAAGACTTTTAGAAGCATTTTTCTGGGTTTAAGCCTGCTGGTTGCTTTGTCAGCGGGTGCCCAAGAGTTTGATTCGGAGTTGCAGCTGAGTACCGATATCATCTATTGGTACCGCATCTGCAATGCTGCTCCTGGCATGGACGGTCTGGCTATGACGGACCTGAACAGTGCCACCGATGGTGAAGACCAGGAAGATATACTGCGTCTTGCTGTGTACATGATGCCGACAGAGATGGACGACTACCGCTCGCAGTGGATGTTGACGGCAGGTGAGGACGGCAAGGTCATCATCACCAACCGCGCCACAGGCAGTAAAATCAGCAACACGTCAAGTATCGTTGGTGACCACAACATCACGGTACTCACCGGAAAAGGAGCATCAGGCTTTACCTTCACATCCCTCGGTGACTACGCCTTCAGACTGGAGAGCGTGGAGGACGATGGCGTGAACCGTTGTCTCGCTCTAGCTGACAAGGATGCAGGATTTATCTTCTATCCCGATGGTGAAGAAAGTTCCTCTGCTATCGCCTGGAAATTCTTCCCCGTCGAGATTGACACAGGCCTCGGTTCGATGAAGGTAGGTCGCCTGGTTGTTCAGGTGAAGAACAAACGCATCTACGTAACAGGCTGTCCCGAATGGGAACTGTTCAACGCCGCAGGCGAGGAGATGCCCCGCACCGTTTCCCTGCCCACTGGTGTTTACCTGGTGAAGACAGCGCAGAAGACAGTGAAAGTGCTGGTTCCCTAATCTTGTCACAATGATATAACGTAATAACGCAAAATCTAAAACAACAATGAAAAAATATTTTCTCCTTCTTATAATTCTGCTCCTTGCCCCCTGGGGGGTAGTGAAAGCACAGACCTATGTGGTCACCTCGTTGGCAACACCTGGTGCCGCCACGTTCACATCCGACAAGATTGCTGATGGTGTTATCACCCTTCCCTTCACCGCAGGAACGCAGACCATTCAGGTTGAAACAAATCAGAATACTGCTACGGTCACCAGCGATGCAGACTGGTGTCAAGCTTCATATGCAGACAAGGCGCTCACTCTGACCGTTACGGAGAACACGGGTGAAGATGCCCGTACCGCCATCCTAACCCTTTACAGCAAGGACCTCCACCCGCTGCTCATCACGATCAAGCAGGAGGCTCGCCTTGCCTTTGCCGTCATCTCCGACACACATGTAGGCAACAACTACGGCGGGGAATATGTGGTAAAGGTTCCGCGTACTCTGCAGAACCTGACGGGCAAAGGCAAACTTGATGCATTGGCTGTTGTGGGTGACCTCACTGACCATGGCGACCCTAACCAGTACACGGAATTTGTGCAGTTTTTCGGCAACAACGCAAATTTCATCAATCCCGTGGATAACTTCCTCTTCATGATGGGCAACCATGACAACTACAACGGTAGCGGCCAAAACAACTATAAGAACGGCCTAAAGAAGTTCAACGGAAACAGGAGTTATCCCCTGCATCAGTATGTTCTCATCAAAGGCTATCCTTTCATTACAATAAGCGCCCTTGCCGGTGCCAACAACGATGATAATACTACCGACATTTACAATGCTTCCTACCCGAAGACGACGGAAAGGATTTTGCAGCAGTATCTGAAGCAAGCTATGCAGGATGCTCCTGGCAAGCCTATCTTTATCTTTACACACGTTCCTCCTCGCAATACTTGTTACAGTACGTGGGAATATGAGGGCGCTGTCTGGGCAATGAGAACGCTGAACGAGACCCTCAAGGACTATCCCCAGGCTGTTGTCTTCTGCGGACATAGCCACTATCCCCTCGGCGACCCCCGCAGCATCCATCAGGGAGCAAACCCCAACAGTCCGCGCAAAAACTTCTTCACCGTCATCAATACGGCCAGCGTAACCTACTCGGAGATTAATCCCTATAGCGTAGAAGCATCCGACAACGGCATACATCCCGAGAACTTCAAAAAAGTCACCGAAGGCATGATTCTTGTTGAGCAGCCCAACGGCGACATCGAGATACGCCGCTACGACACGTATCGCGACGTGGAAATCGACCCCGAGCATCGCTGGGTGCTGAAGGCTCCTTTCGATGGCAGCATGTTCCAGTATGCAGACATCCGCGACAAGAACGACAACCCGAACAACGTCCCCTTGCGCGATGGTATGCCCGCTCCCGTGTTCGACTCAGACGCTTACTTTGATATTGAAGACGTTACTCCTACAGACGTGACGGTTCGCTTCGACCAGGCAACAGACAACGAATGTGTCTTCCGCTACAAAATTGCCCTATTTAAAAATGGAAAAGAGGTAAAGAGTGTCTATAAATTCTCGCAGTTCTATCTCACAACAGATATGCCGAATTCAATCTCCTATACCTTCGAGGGCTTGACACCCGGCACGGAATACGGGGTAGAAGTCACGGCTTATGACTCTTGGGACAATGAGTCCGATCCGATGGTTCTGGGCTTCACCACTCCTACCGACGAAGCTCCCGTGCCTGACCCAGTAGGTTGGTGGAAGTTCGACAATCCTAACAACTTGCTTGCAAGCACGGCAGGTGTAGCAACGCTGGAAGGTGCCTACCATGACTATGCTTATGTGCAAACTTTCAATCTCGAAGAATTGGATATCGAAGCCGTGGAAGGTCCCTCTGCAGAGAATGGGGCTGTCGCTGTTCCCGCACACAACAGTCTGCTTATGACAACGAACCTCAACACCAACAGCCTCACCACTTACTCCTTCCTTATGGACATCAAAGTGGAGAAGTTCAATGGCATCTTCACGGCTCTTTATCAAAACGACCTCACTAACACCAAGGACGGCAGCCTCTTCATCAACAAGAACGGACAGGTGGGTAAGAGTGCTGGCGGCTTAGGCTATAACGGTTTGATTACCAACACTGGCTGGCATCGCGTTATCTTTGTCGTTAAGAACAACAAGGCAAAGATTTATATCGATGGCAAGTTGGTAGGCGAGAGCACATCGCCCGACGAAACGAACTGGCAGATGGGCATCGGTGCACTCTTCTTCGCAGACAATGATGATACCGACGGAACAGAAGAGAATGTGGTCAAGACTGCCGAGATGCGCTTCTGGAACAGGGCTATCACAGCAGGACAGGCAGCAGAGCTTGGCACTGTTCCTGGAATAGGAGACCCCGTGGAAGTTGTCATCCCCGAAGCCCTTGGAGTATGGACATTCGACAATCCCAACGACCTCTATGCAGGCACAGGCACAGCAACCCTGATAGAAGTAGAACATGCCACAAACGGCTCGGGCGGTGTTCGAATCTTACCCGATGGCTATGCCGTCAAAGTTGTGGAAGGTCCTGCTGAAGGCAACGGCGCAGTAAGTGTTCCTGTTGGCACAAGCATGCTCATGGAATCGAACCTTGACGTGACAGAGATGAACACCTATTCCGTCATGTGGGATGTGAAGGCCGCTGACATTTCCAGCTATATCCCGCTCTTGCAGAACGACCTCAACAACACGAAGGACGGCAGCCTCTTCCTCTACAAGAATCAGGTGGGCCTCAACGCTGCTGGCCTCAAATACCACGGCACCATCCTCAACAACAAGTGGTATCGCATCCTGTTTGTCGTAGAAGACGGCTACGGAAGAATCTTTGTTGACGGAGAATATGTAAGCCAAAGCTCAGAGGCATGCGACCTGCATTGGAAGCTCACCGACGGCGCACTCTTCTTTGCCGACAATGATGGCGAAGAGAAGGAGATACAGACAGCAGAGATTCGCTTCTGGAACGTTGCCCTCGACTTTGCACAGGCTGCCAAGCTTGGCGCACCAGGTGCAGCCGACACACCCCCAGAACCCGCCTTCCCCGAAGCGAAAGGCATCTGGACGTTCGACAAAGCCGCAGACCTGCTGGCCGGCACTGGCGTTGCAACATTGAAGGCAGCCACTCATGCGAAAGACAACGTGAACGTCGTGGACAACCCTGAGTCCGCAAATCTCGAAGCTGTGGAAGGTCCGCAGGAAGGCAATGGTGCAGTCCACGTTCCCTTTGGCTCCAGCCTCATGATGACCACCAACCTCGAAGAGACTACCCTCAGCTCCTTCACCTTCATGATGGACATCAAGCTCGATGCCATCGGAAGCTTCATGCCTATCTTCCAGAACGACCTCAACAACAGCCGCGATGCCTGCCTCTTCGTAGGTAAGGACGGCACCATAGGCATCCGTCGCGCCAATCTGGGATACAGCAGCACCAAGCTGGTGGCAGGACAGTGGCACCGCGTCGTAGCTGTGGCGAAGGATGCAAAGCTGACCGTATATCTCGATGGCGTGAAGGTTGTCGGTGAAAGTCCCGATGCCGATATCGAGAGATGGCAGTTGGGCACAGGCGTCCTCTTCTTTGCCGATGAAGATGGCGAGGAAACAGACATTCAGACAGCTGAGATTCGTTTCTGGGATGTAGCTCTCACAGCCAGCCAGGTGGCCGAGCTTGGCACGGCAGGCAGCGACTTCGTGCCCGAACCCATTGACCCCGAGGCCATACCCGAAGAATACGGCTCCTGGACATTCGACAATCTCGCCGACCCGCTTGTCATGACTGGCGGCAACGGTTCTGCCATGCTCCAGCCCATTATACGCGACAACGAGAACGGAACAACAACTATTGTGTTGTTTGAGAAATCAAACATCTCGTCATACACCGAGCCAATATTGCAAAACGGCACCCTCCGTGTTCCTGTCGGCAGCGCCCTCATGCTGGTTCCCAAAGTCAAAAACCTCAGCACGTACACCTTCCTCATGGATATCTTCTTAGAAGATGTCAGCGGCTTCAACGCACTCTTCCAGAACGACCTCACCTTTAAGACGGACGCCAGCCTCTTCGTCAACGACGGGCAGGTAGGACGCAGCAATTCCGGCCTCGGCTACAACGGCACCATCAACCCCATGCAGTGGCACCGGCTCGTCTTCGTTGCCAAGGACAACCATGCTACCGTCTATATCGACGGTCAGAAAGTGGTACAAAGCATCGAAGACAGCGAAACACACTGGTTCATGAAAGAAGGACTCATCTTCTTTGCCGACAATGATGGAGAAGAGAAACCCACATGCATCACCGAACTGAAGTTCTGGGACAAAGCACTCACCGAAAAGCAAATCCTCAAGCTTGGCACAATCAACGGCGGAGAAGCACAGCCCGTCGCAGTACCTGAGACCACAGGCGCCTGGACGTTCGACGACCCCGATGATCGCTATGCAGGCACAGGTACAGCATCCATCGTAGGTTGGAAAAAAGTTGGGAGTACGACACTTACAGGTCCGCTCAGTGAACTTGCCCCTGTTGCCGGTCCTACCGAAGGCAATGGCGCAATAAACATTCCAGTCGGCGATGGCTTGCAAATGGCCACGAACCTCGAAGAAGAAACCCTCGACAGCTATTCCATACTCATGGACATCAAACTGGACGACGTAAACGGCTTTGCCGCACTCTTCCAGAACGACAAGAAGAACGAAAAGGATGCCAGCCTCTTCGTCAAAAACGGACAAATCGGACTGAACGCCAGCAGCCTTGGCTACAACGGCACCATCAACCCCGGGCAGTGGCACCGCGTCGTCTTCGTCTGCAACCGCCTCTTCGCTTACGTCTATGTTGACGGCGTGAAGGTGGGCAGGAGCGCCACGGTAAACGAAAACCACTGGAAGATGGGTAAGGAAGCCCTCTTCTTTGTCGATGAGAACGAAGACCACAGCGAGGAGAAGGAAGTCAATCTCTCCGACCTGCGCTTCTGGAACAGGATTCTCACCGAAGGCGAGATAGAGCAGCTCGGCGGCATACCCACGGAATAACACCATTTCTTTGGAACAGGAACAACAAAGGGGAGCAGACATTGAGTTTGCTCCCCTTTGCTATAGGTTCGTTCAGGCTGATTCATCGTTCAAGGGTCATAACGCTTTGACACTTTCACTTATTATAATGTCAGCAGGTCCCCGCAGGTTGCTTCCGCACGTTTCACGCGGTTCCAGACCGTTTGTATCTTCGCGTTCATCACTTTGGTTATCTGTGCAGGTTTCATACCAAGCTTCAGCAAGTATATCGTGCGGAGTAGAGGTTCGCGCATCTGCCGTTTCAACCGTCCTTGAACCTTTTCCAGGAATCCGGGGTAGAGAGTTTCTATCTCCTCCATCAGTTCCTCCCATGCGTTGGCTTTCAGTTTTTCCCCACCGGAAGCAACCTCGCGGAAATGAGCGATGATGTTTTTCGCCTGACCTTGGCCTTCATCTTCTGTCTGACTCAGGCTGTTTTCCTTACTTGCGGCATTGTTCATGAGGGCTATACGTGTCAGTTCCCTGTTTATCATCGTCCTTTGTTCCACTTCTTTCATGGTGTTCTCCAGTTGGACTTTCGATGCTGCGATTGCCTGTTCCGCATTATTCAGTTGGCGCCCCAGCTTTTCTATCTCCTGCTGTTTCGATTCTATTTCTTCCTGTCGCCGGAGTATTTCTGCCTTGACGACCCCAAGCATCTTGTCTTTCCCTACGATTTCCTCCATGAATTTCTTTTTCCTGAAGTTATAGAATGCCGCCAGTCCAAGTATGATGCTTAGCAGAGCGAGACAGATTATGACGGCAGCAAATATGATGCGCTCGTCCCGCTGCACGATGCCCTGCTCTTTCTCCCTGTCGCGATAATAAATATATGTGTCCCTGGCCCTTTGTGTCTGCTCGAAAGCACGCTGGGCAATGATGGAATCGTTGATGTCATACAGGCGGCATCCCCACTCTGCTGCCTGACGGGAATCCCCTTTTTGCAGATAGCAACGTTGCAGGCCGGCAGATGCTTCATACCTTCCGGACAGGGTTTCCTCCTTGTCATAGTAACGCTTGTAGTAATATATGGCCGAGTCTGTATTGTTTGCATTTTCGTGGGACTTGGCCAGGCAAATCCCATAGTTGCGGGGCTGCTGACCAGCAGGCAACAGGGACAAATGATGCAGTAAAGTATCAACCCTCTCATAATGATTGTATTTGGCATAGATTGCCAGCATATATGACAAAGTCCGTCCGTACTTTGCAGGAAAGTGTTCCTTCCGGATAATATGATATGCCTGGTCGATTAATCCCAGGCAATGGAGCGTGTCTTTCAGATGCTCATACGCGGTTGCCGCATCTGTCAGGCAGAAGGCCATGTTCTTCCCAGTCTGTTGTGACAGCTCCACAGCCTGTCGTGACACATTCAGTTCTTCTTCATAATTGAGCAGCAATATATAAAGGTGGCTCAATTGGGAAAGAGCGTTCTGCCAGATAAGCGTATCCGCGCTCTCACATTGCCGCGCAACATCAACGGTTTTCAGGAAACAGTTCACCGCCTGCGGATAGTCCTTCAAGTCACGGTAGGCGCTGCCCAGATAGTAATAGGCACGCTCCTTGTCCGCATCGTCGGAACGGTTCTCAAAATAGGAAAGGACCTGCATCGCTGAGTCTGGGGAGGACGGGATTACATCGTGTTTGTCGCGCAGACGAATCAACAGCAGGTTATACTTCTGCCGGACATGTTCAGAGGAGTTCCGGACCGAGTCCCTCAATTCCGCAGCCCGGGCACCAGCCTCTGGCAGCGAGGTCTCGCATTGCTGCCATGTCTGCTCAATGCAGTCCAACAACTGCTGCTCCTCCGGACTTTCCCCACAGGAATAAAACAGGGACAGCAGACAGAACGGTATAACGAGCAGTTTCTTTTTTCTCATCGTACAACACACATTCTTCATTACTTCTCTTTTCATTATTTTGTGGCAAATTTATGTCTTTTCTT
>JAGCNQ010000180.1 GCA_017645845.1 Bacteroidaceae bacterium | reverse complement strand
TGCATCTGCCTCTGTAAAGAAGATAACATCGCTGGGTTCATCACTCTTCAGATAGCACTCGTTTGCTGCGATAGGCTGTCCGTCCGCACGGTTGAAAACGGCAAAGCCGTCCACATCAACCGTCATCTTGTACTCGTTACCACCCTGCGTGGTGTAAGGAGTAAATCTTCCTATAAGCAGACCATCCCCGTATGAGGACATGAGAGCGTGGGACACACCGCTGAATGTGTAGTCGCCCGCAGCTGCCACGATGCAATAGGGCGTATTGGCCTTGAGACTCGTTACATTTTCATTCACGATATACGGCAGATCTGTGCCGATACCCGAAATAGTACAGGCGCTAACATCACTGGGGAGATCCGCATCGAAGGGAAGAATCACAGTGCTGACACCCCGTTCTGCAGGCACGTTGACAGTAACCGCCACTTCCGCAGCAGAACGCACACCCAATCCTGTCAGTTGCTCTTCTCCATCCGTCTTCACGAAGGTGTCGCTGTCGGAGGATGTGCCCAAGTACGTTTCGCCAACCATCAAGCTAACTTCACCTTCTGTAGTATATGAAGGTATGGCAGTGACAACGACAGCCTCTGCCTTGTCCGTCGTCAGGGCAAGGTTACCATCTTTCTCTCCGAGATAGTATTTGTTCATTCCGTCGCTAACAAAGGCATAGAACTGGTTGTTAACTTCCTCAGAAGCCTTCTCAAAACTGAAAGCGAGAGCAAAAGCGGACTCACCGGGTTTCTGGCTGAAACTCATTGTCATGTTCTCATCGATGGAAACTGCATTACCTGCCCATTCGGGAGTTGGGAGGGTCATCAGGATGTTGAACAATTCGTCTGCCTGAGGAGCGATGAAGGCACCCTTGTCAAAAGCCTCCTTCGCTGCCTTGAGCGCCTGGATGTTTGCATTAAGTTCCGCTTTATATTGATTAAGCTTCTCTTCCACTACATCAAGGTCGTTCAAATCCTCCTGAGAAAGGATATCCTTCATCCTCTTAATACTATTATTCTTTGCTGTGAGGTATGCATTATTATAGTTCTCGGTGAGCGCTTTGTCGTAAGAGAAAGCAGGCTGTGCGGCTCCTTCCGGTGCATCGGCATTATAGTTAGCCTCAACTAAAGACAAACCCTCGAGTGCTGCAGCCAGTTCTTTTCTTGCATTAGAAAGGATGCCACCCAAAGAACGGAGTCCTGTAAGCCTCAGATTGTCTGCACGGTATTGATCGAGTCCGATAAACTGTGTTAAACCTGCGTTTAGGCCAATAAAGACAACGTCTCCCTCATCAACCATAAACTTCATTTCTGTATTTTCGAAAGAGTTACCAACCCAAATCGACTTTGAATATAACCTACCAAACTCAAGGAGAGGTTCGATGTTTTCCCATATCTTGGAGGAATTGGAGAGAATATCCGTCCAACCTGATACGCTTTCCACTCCTAATAACTCGGGTAACTTCTCGGATGCTAATTGGGCAAAATCAACTTTGCCAGTTATTATGTCAACCCAGGATATGGAGTTAAGAATGGAGGAATAGTCTATGGTCTCGGGTTGAGGAAGTTCATAACCTATAAACTCCTGAGCAATATCAGCAGAGATTACCAGGACATTGAGATAAACATTATTCAAAATGGGGGCAGCAACCTTGGCGCTAAAGTTGTAAACGCCAGCGGGAAGCCCAAGAAGGGGCTGCATTAATAGCTGCTTATCGCTATTGAGATAGTATTTGTTGTGGCCACCTGAAATGTAGTTATCTCCTTGATTCTCGACTGCTTTGGTTTCTTCTTTCCATTCGTTAATAATAACGCCATCGACCAGTCCACTTACATCACCACGGGTAATAATGTCGTTTCTAATCTGGTCAATATCAACCTTATTAAGGTCGAACCCTATCGTGGACCATGACGAGAGGTCACCAGTATCGAAGGATTGGTTACTAATCAAACCTGTGAAATTCAGATTCTCGTTAAACGACTCTTTCGTCTGCAAGAGAGCTATTGTAAATGCTCTGAGGCTAGTCATAACTCCTTGCATTGCCTCTGAAGTTTCACATTCATCAAGGCCTGCTTTTGCTCCAGCAACTGCAGTATTAAAGGCAAGTGATTCCCACATGGTAAGGGTAGGGATGACGCCATTAGCAATACTGTTTATCTTGTTGATGGCATCAAGACATGCAGTTTTGTAATCAGTAAGGTCCTGAGGTTCAGGTTCATCTTGAGAAAACACAGAAGACGAAACGATCCCAAAGAAAAGCATCAAAAGTAATAATTTTTTCATCATAGTGATTTTTAAATTATAATATTGTTAGAAATTCCAATGATTTTTAGAAGTTGGAAGTTTAGTTTAGTCATAGATTATCGGGGGGCAAAGGTACGTTATTTTTTTGATATTGTGGAAAGATTCTTTTTTTTTTTTTTACTAACTGACCTCCAGACATACCATTACACAACGTATAACCCTGATTATACTTGTCCTTATGTTCTTAAAACAAGGAAAAACAGTTATCGCATATCACCATCAACGAAACGAAGTGGCAGTAGTGGACCTATGCCCTCTGAAACGAGGACTCCATCAGTACCGTGGAGTAAAATGCGAATAGGCTGGCCGAAGCGATCCTCAACGCCCGAGATAACCTGACGGCAGGCTCCACAAGGCGGAACCGGTTTCGCCAGAAAACAACGACCCTTACGGGCAGCTATGGCCAAAGCTACAACTGGCTGGCGCGGATATTGTGCATTGGCAGCAAAGAGGGCTGTCCGTTCAGCACAAAGCCCCGAAGGGAAAGCGGCATTCTCCTGATTGGCTCCCAAAACAATTGTACCATCCTCCAGACGTACTGCAGCACCGACAAGGAATTTGCTGTAAGGAGCATAGCTACCCTCCGTAGCTTGCTTAGCTGCTTCCACCAGTTTGCGGTCTGCTTCACTCAGTTCTGCCATCTCGCATATATGCACGACAGCCTCAATCTTATATTCTCTCATACCAGAATTGAGTTTTTGCGCCACAAAGTTAGTGTTTTTTTTCGTAATGTGACAATTTTTAACTATTTTTGCGCCACTTTATTATGAAAAAGCACATTCTCTCCCTCTTGTTGCTGTTTGTCTGCCTGCTCATTCAGGCACAGAGAACTAATCAGGCTTACTGGACTTATATCGATAAATATAAGGACTGGGCCATTGAACAGATGCACCAATACGGCATTCCTGCGAGCATCACTCTTGCTCAAGGTTTGCTAGAGAGCAATGCAGGTAGAAGCAGACTTGCCACTCAAGCCAACAACCACTTCGGCATCAAAGTGGGCGGCAGTTGGAACGGGCCTTATATCATCCAAGCAGATGATAGGCCTAACGATAAGTTCCGCAAATACAAAAGCGCCCGCGAGAGCTACATCGACCACTCGAAGTTCCTGCAAGGAAAACGCTATCAAGGTCTCTACCGCCTGGGCAAAACCGACTACAAGGGTTGGGCGCGAGGTTTGAAAGCTGCCGGCTATGCCACCAGTCCCACTTATGCAGATGCCCTCATTCGCGTAATCGAAATGTACGAACTTTACCGTTTCGATACAGGCAAGTACCGTGCTACTAAAACTCCCAAGACTGTGACAGTAACCAACTCAGGCGATGACTTCTTCAACCGCCATATTGTCTATCGCGGTAACAAGAACTACTTCATTATAGTCGAGGTTGGCGACGATATGGCTACCATCAGTATGAAGACAGGTGTGAGCCTACGGAAGTTATACAAGTACAACGACCTACCACGTGATTATGCACCAACGGCTGGAGACCTCATCTACTTGCAGAAGAAACGTAAATGTGCCTCCCGCGAGTTCCGCAAGAATCCCATCCACATCGTAGAACAAAACCAGAGCCTTTTCGACATCGCACAGCTTTATGGCATCCGTCTTGAGTCACTCTGCAAACTGAATAAATGGGATGAGCCCCAGGCTGTGCAAGTAGGAGATATAATTAGGATAAGGTAGAAGCCCTTTTACTCCTCCCATAGGGAGAAATAAGTTGTAAATATTAATTGTCAAATCGCAGATAATGATAACTCTTTCGAATATCGCCGTGCAGTTCGGCAAACGCGTCCTTTATAAGGATGTTAACATGAAGTTTACTAATGGCAACATCTATGGTGTCATCGGAGCTAATGGTGCCGGTAAATCCACCCTGCTGAAAGCCATCAGCGGAGAGTTGGAGCCTTCTAAGGGAACTGTCGAGCTCGGCCCTGGAGAACGCCTAAGTGTTCTCAGTCAGGATCACTTCCAATACGACCAGGAAACTGTACTCAATACTGTACTGATGGGGCATACCACTATGTGGGAGATTATGAAGGAACGTGAATCTCTCTACAGCAAGTCGGACTTCACCGATGAGGACGGAATCCGTGTGGCTGAATTAGAAGAAAAGTTCGCCGAGATGGGTGGCTATGAGGCTGAGAGTGATGCCGCTGCGCTACTTTCCGGTCTTGGCATCAAGGAGGCGAAGCACTATCAGTTCATGGGCGAACTCTCTGGTAAGGAGAAGGTGCGCGTCATGCTTGCAAAGGCACTCTTCGGCAATCCCGACAATCTTCTACTCGACGAGCCAACCAACGACCTTGACCTCGATACCGTTCAATGGCTTGAACAATACCTAAGCGAGTTTGAGCACACAGTGCTTGTTGTCAGTCACGACCGCCACTTCCTCGACTGCGTATGCACTCACACCATCGATATCGATTTCGGCAAGATAACGATGTTCGCCGGCAACTACAGTTTCTGGTACCAAAGTTCGCAACTTGCACTTCGCCAGGCTCAGAACCAGAAGGCCAAGGCCGAAGAGAAGAAGAAAGAACTGGAAGAGTTCATTCGCCGCTTCTCTGCCAATGTGGCAAAAAGCAAACAGACCACCAGCCGAAAGAAGATGCTTGAGAAACTCAACATTGAAGAAATCAAACCTTCTACCCGCAAGTACCCAGGTATCATCTTCCAAATGGACCGTGAACCAGGCAACCAGATTCTCGAAGTGGAAGGACTGAAAGCCGTCAGCGAAGACGGCACTCTGCTCTTCGACAATGTCAGCTTTACCGTTGAAAAGGGCGACAAGGTGGTCTTCCTTAGCCGCGACCCAAGGGCAATGACTGCCCTTTTCGAAATTATCAATGGCAATCGTGAGGCCCAAGCAGGCAAATTCTCTTGGGGTGTCACAATCACTACTGCTTACCTGCCCCTCGACAACACTGAATTCTTCCAAAGCGAACTTAATCTAGTGGATTGGCTCAGTCAGTTCGGTGAAGGTAATGAGGTCTATTTCAAAGCTTTCCTAGGACGAATGCTCTTTAGCGGCGAAGAGGTGCTCAAGAAGGTCAACGTTCTCTCTGGCGGCGAGAAGATGCGTTGTATGATAGCTCGCATGCAGCTTAAAAACGCTAATTGCCTTATCCTTGATACACCAACCAACCACCTCGACCTGGAAAGCATCCAAGCCTTCAACAACAATCTCAAACTCTTCAAAGGCAATATCCTTTTCAGCAGCCACGACCATGAATTTATCGAAACAGTTGCCACTCGCATCATAGAATTGACGCCAAACGGTACTATCGACAAACTGATGGAATACGACGAATACATCAGCAGCGAAGCTATTAGGGAACAAAAAGAGAAGATGTACGGTACTGAAAACTGACATTCCAACCAATTGGCACAATTCTTGTAGAGAAATGAGAAGAACACAAAACCCTATCACAATGAAAGAGGAACTGAAAGAAGAAATAGAAAAGAACGATACTACGCAAGATAACGAACAATCTGCTCCCGAGACTGAACAAAGTACTCAGGATGAAGAGAAAGAGTTGACCATTGAAGAGCAACTTGATGCTGCGAACGCAGAGATAGCCAGTCTGAAGGATCAGTTGTTACGCAAGATTGCGGAGTTCGATAATTACCGTAAACGCACTATCAAGGAAAAGACCGACCTCATTCTCAATGGCGGTGAGAAAACCATCATTACCATCCTGCCTGTCATTGATGACTTCGAACGCGCCTTGAAAAATATGCAAAACGCTGATGACGTCAATGCCGTACTAGAAGGTGTTGAACTTATCTATAAGAAATTTATGGACATTCTCGGCAAGCAGGGTGTGAGTGTTATCGAAACAAAAGAAGCTGATTTCGATGTTGACCTCCACGAAGCTGTTGCCCAGTTGCCCGCTCCAACTCCCGAACTGAAAGGCAAGGTGATGGACTGCACTCAGACAGGCTACAAGCTCAACGAGAAAGTTATCCGT
>JAGCNQ010000179.1 GCA_017645845.1 Bacteroidaceae bacterium | reverse complement strand
ACGAAAACGTACAAAACACAGGATAACATGAAACGGCTTTTCTTATTATCTTATTCCCTTATTTTCTTATTTCCCCTTGTTTTTGCACAGCAGGCATCGGCTCCCACCACACTCGAAGGTTGGGCAGACAGGCTTGAAAAGTTCGGCAAGTCTATTCCGCAGGAACAGATTTTTGTTCACATGGACAACACATGCTACTTCCTGGGCGACACCATCTACTACAAGGCTTACGTCCGCCGCAGCGACACAGGGACGCCGAGCCGTGTCAGCGGTGTCCTCTATGCCGAGTTGCTGAATCAGGATGGTTACCTCGTCCGTCGCCAACAGCTTGAACTGCAGAACGGTCAGGCGCATGGCAGCTTCGTGCTGCAGGACACACTCTATGGCGGTTACTATGAACTGCGGGCCTATACACGTTGGCAGCTCAATTGGGGCATAACGGAGCACGCCCATAACCGCGTTTCCGAGCAATGGTTCTTTAACAAACGTGTAGCGAGGGAGTATTATCGTGACTACGAGAAACTCTACAGCCGCGTTTTCCCTGTCTTCGACAAGCCCAAGGAACCGGGCGACTTCTTCCACGAAATGACGCTGCGCCCGCTACGTCGCCAATCCAAGGTTGATGAGACTTCGCCCAAACCCAGGCTTCAGCTCTTTCCAGAGGGCGGGAAACTCGTAGCTGGTGTACCTAACCGAGTAGCATTCGAGGTAACAAGCAATGAAGGACTGCACTTAGATGGAAAGGTTTCGGTGACCGAAGGCACAAGTACTGTGGTAGCAGAGGCAGACATTGAACAGCGAGGGCGTGGAACCTTCACATTTACTCCACAAAGCGGCAAAAGTTACAGCGTGACTTATACTGGCAAGAAAGGAACGGTGAAGGAGAGCCTGCCCAGTCCTGAGAAGGACGGTTGTGCCGTGCAGGTGAAGCGAGAGAACGGACAGACACAGGTGCAGATAGCTGCTGCCGGTGCTGCTGCCAGTGAACCGCTCGGCATGACTGTGATGCACGACGGCGTACTGCTCGACTTCCAGACAATTCCTACGGGTTCCTCTGCGACTCTTACCCTCGACGAGGCGAAACTGAAAACAGGCGTCTGCCAAGTCACTATATTTAATAATGTGGGGCGTGTCTATGCCGACCGTCTCTTCTTCTGCCGCAAGAGTGATTTCGCACCAAGTACGCTCCGCTTTACTGGTCTCAGTCCTCAGCCGACAGAGCCATTTGCTCCTGTCAGCCTTGCTGTTGAAGGCGGGAAACCGAGTGCTACCGTCAGTGTCTCGGTGTGTGATGCCACGCATTCCGAGTATCTCTACGACAACGGCAATATACTGACCGAAATGCTTCTGGCCAGTCAGATACGCGGCTTCGTGGAGAACCCGGGCTATTTCTTCGAGAAGGACGATGAGGAGCACAACCGTGCCCTCGACCTCCTGCTGATGATTCAGGGATGGCGTCGCTACGACTGGCACACGATGACCGAGCCTGGCGCTTTCGTGCTGAGCCACAAGCCCGAGCAGACACCGCTCCTCGTGGGCGAAGTCAACAAGTATATGGCCATCGAGCAGGAGTCGATGTTTGCCGACAACTATACTCCATTGGATGCCGGGACCGATGCTACGGATGCTGTGAGTCTGACAGGAGATAATCCAGTGCCGACCAACAATGAAAGTGATACCAAAGAGGCGACTGATGCGGGTGGCGCGACTGAATCCCGCGCCCTTACCGAAACGACAGGAAGGGACATCCCCGTGCAATCAGACCAACTCATGAGCCGCATGCAGAACGAAGGAATCTTGAATCGCGAGGTTCTGGTTCACGCCCTTTTCACCAAGCCGGGAGCCGGACAGGTGGTCGATGGAGAAATGATGACCGAGAAGCAGTCCTTTTCCATTCCTTCACCGCGTTTCTACGAAGGCAGTATCTTCTATCTGTCAGCAAGCGACAGTACTAAGTGGAAGAAGGGTGAGAAGCACATTTGGGACATCCCGAGCACCGACCTCAACGACCGCCTCAATTATCCTGAGTTTTATGTTCGCTTGCATTCATTCTATCCACGCTTTGTCAAGCCCTACGATTGGTATCAGTGCCATTTGGCTGCGGCTCCGAAGGGCTCTGTCATTGCACCCGAGTGGGTGATGGACGGCTCGCGTTTGCTCGATGAGGTAACAGTTGGTGTCAAGCGTGCCCGATTGGGTCGCTTCGATCCCACGAAGCCTGCCTACGTTATCGATGCTTACGAAGCCTTCAACAATGTCTGCGATGCAGGCTTCTGTCCAGGTGTCTATTATGGTAGGACCCGTTTTGCTCGCGACATCTCACGTACCTTTATTGGTGATATGAACTTGTCTCGCGACTATGACTTGGTACTCCGCCTAGAAGGTAAGCTGGAGTCCAATATGTCTGCCAATACAGCCCAGCGAACATCATATGGTAGTAGCGATAAAAGTGCTGCTCCCAGTGCAATGCCCGTTGAAACTTTCAACATGTCATCTCGTGAGAAAGATAAGTACAACCAGTTGAAGAACCTCGGGAAGGTCTATATCTACACCGACTACAGCCCACGCCGTGAGGGTAATTCGCTCTACGATGGCGAGGACATCCCCAATGTTGAGGTTGACCTTCACCTCATCGATAATATAGGTACGCTGCGCGCCACCTCTCGTGACCGTCGCTACATCCTGCCAGGTTTCTCCGCTCCCGAGGAATTCTATCAGCCCGACTACAGCAACAAGCCTCTGCCCGAAGTGAAGGACTATCGCCGCACACTCTATTGGAACCCAGATCTCAAGCTCGACGATAGCGGCAAAGCAGAGTTCCGCTTCTATGGTAACGGCAAGCAGACGCACCTCACCGTTACTGCCGAGGGTATAGCCAACGATGGCACTCTGCTAACCGGAAAGAGTATGCCAGAAGACAGATGATTAATCACTGAGCATTGAATATTGTAGAGGTCAATTCGCTTGATGCACCGGGGCTGGACGTCTATGGTGCGCTTACCGAGGCACAGTTGCGCAACAGATTGGAGCCGGAAAAGGGACTCTTCATTGCTGAGAGTCCCAAAGTGATAAGTGTTGCCCTTGATGCAGGTATGCAGCCCGTCTCGTTGCTTTGCGAGCGGAAGCATATTGAAGGTGACGCGAGGAGCATCATAGCGCGCTGTCCCGATGACATGCCCGTTTATACAGGAAGTCGTGAACTATTGGCCCAGCTGACAGGCTACACCCTGACGCGTGGTGTGCTCTGTGCCATGTGCCGTCCTTTGCCGCTTCCGCCGGAGGAAGTCTGTCGGAATGCCCGCCGTGTTGTGGTCTTGCATGGCGTTGTGGATACAACAAATGTTGGTGCCATCTTCCGTTCGGCAGCAGCCTTGGGCATTGATGCTGTGCTGATGACACGCGATTCATGCGACCCGCTCAATCGTCGCGCTGTTCGTGTTTCGATGGGAAGCGTCTTCCTTGTTCCCTGGACTTGGCTCAGTACGGAGGACGGTACACCTGCCGGCACCATACATAAACTCAAAGAGATGGGCTTCACTACGGCAGCGATGGCTTTGCGCCACGACAATGTCAGCATCGACGACCCGAAGCTCAAGGCCGTTGAACGTTTGGCGCTCATTATGGGTACCGAAGGCGACGGCTTACCCGAGGCTGTCATCGATGCATCCGATCTCGTTGTGAAGATTCCGATGCATCATGGTGTCGATAGCCTCAATGTGGGCAACGCCGCCGCAATTGCTTTCTGGGAATTAGCCCCCTCCCCCTGACCCCTCCCCCGAGCCCGAGGAGGAGGGGAGAAAGCCGAGCAAGGAAGCCTCCCTCATCGGGGGGAGGTTTGGAGGGGGGCTACATATCGTACTTCAGATTCTCCCACTCGGTTTCCTGGTCAAGCTGAGCCATGAAGTCATCAAGAACTGTTTGGTCGATGTCGCCAAGTTCGAACTCCTTGACGGCGTCTTTGCGTATCTCGGCAATCCAGGCGCGGCGTGCCTTGATGTAATCCTCGTGAACCTGTACTGCTGTCTCCTCAGTAATCTCATCGATGCCATAGTATTCGCAGATGAGGCGGTAGCTCCAAGCCCAGCGGTATTCTGCATAGTTTTCATTGGCCCGCACGAACTCATTTCGGATGGCGGAAATGTTGTTGAGAGAGCCGTCCTTAATAGCGGCAACGATGCGTTCTTCCTCACTTAGAGGGATGAGCAGGCCGCTCAGGTCGCTCCATTTGCCTGTTCCTGTTGAAGAGGCGGGACGCTCCAGACGGTGGCGCTTCATGACGGCACCCATATAAATACGTAGGGCTATGTCGTAGTACTTGATGCCCTTCTTGAGCGACGAGTTCTTGATGACATAATCGTGGAAATTGTACGTCTCCACGTCGCCCGACACTTCTCTTAAGGCCTCGAGTGTGCGCTTGGCCACCATGATGCCGCCCACGGAGAAGGGAGAGAGCCAGTCGAAGTTGACAATGGAGTTCTTGCCTTTACTCTCACGTCTGTCACGCTTTGGCCATTTACGAATATCGCGATAGAGTCCGACCGTGGTGAGGTTGCGTCCAGGCACCAGGTACATGTCGTCGCCGTAGGCAATGAGGTAAGAGAAGGGCAGTTTGCGTGTGTCGGGATGGTGCATGAGCTTGCCGAAGCAGACGCTGAAGGTGCCTATCTGTGCTGGCATGAGTATGTAACCGCCACTGGCTGTCTTGGTGCCACGCTCCAATACACCCCAATGCATAGGACCCATCTTATAGGCGTGATTGGAGAAGTTCGTGCCGGAGCCAGCATTGTAAAACGAGAACATGCCACCGATGAGCAGCGAGCTCTTGTGGTGTGAGGCGGAGAATGGGCCGCAGAAGGCAGCACAGGCCTCGCCGTTGCTCATGTAGCAGTTGGCGAAGAAGAGGCTGTTTTCGGCAGTGAAACCATCGGCTATTTTGCAGGCCTCTCCCACGAAGCAATTCTCTATCTTTGATGCGTTGGTGATGCTGGAACCATTGTAGATAACAGAGTTCTGACAGATGACGCCGACACCAATGGTGACAGCCGCGCTGGGGATGCTCTTCAGCGTGCAGTCACGCAGACGGAAGGCTCCGTCGATGATGCAACCATCGCTGATATGGCAATTGGTGACATCGTGAGTACCAGTGATGCGCACGTCGTTGCCGATGGTAGTGATGGCGAGGCTGTGCTCAGCAATGTCCTTCGTGATGAGTCGGCGTACGATGTCGGTGAACTCGCGGTCCTGCTCGTACTTGACCATAAGGGCAGCCAGTTGCGAATTGAGACCGTCGAATATCATCACGTTGCCGTCGCCCACCTCATTGAGGACGGAGATTACGCATCCCTCGCCGAAGGAAGCATCGGGTGTGGTGTTGATACAGCCCACGTCTTCGATGAGGCAGTCGTCGCCGATGACACAGTTGCGCAATGTGGAACGTCGTATGCCGCTATGCTTGATGAAGCCATCGGTTACTTCGATTGTCTTGTGGAAGGAGCCGAGCGTCACTTCGCCGTAAAAGTTCGTCTGTTGAATGTAGTCGGCGACGAAGTCCTCGGCCACTGTGATGTTCTGCCAGTCTTCTGCCGTGCAGCCCTGACTTTTGAGGGCCGCAATCTCTGTTTCGTTAAGTTTCCTCATAACTATTCTTTTTACCTTACTAAGTGTTTTCGGGGTGCAAAGGTACGAAAAAAAGTGAATAGTGAAAAGTGTTCCGCGCATAAAAAAGCACGCCTTGGTGCTAAAGCATCCAAGAAGAGTGAAAAATGTTAGTCCCGAACAAAGAAGTAGCTCGATTCATAAACTGAGCGCACCCAATTCATAAACTGAGTGCGCCCGATTTTGGATTGTTGCTGCTCCGCAACTATAATCGCCTCATCAACGGAATGGGATGAGACTGTTCGCAATGGCATAGATGGTCAGGCCGGCAAGCGAGTGAATCTGGAGTTTGCGTACGATGTTACGACGATGGGTATTGACCGTGTTGACTGATATGAACAACTGAGCTGCAATCTCCTTGTTCGACATGCCCTGGACGAGACAAACGATGATTTCCTTCTCGCGTTCGGAGATGGATTCCTGGTTCTCAGTGTTGCTAATCATGCTGGAGATGCGGGCGGACACATCGTCGTTCTTCAGCTTCTGTTCTAGGATGCGGATGGCAGGGACGAAGAGTACTTCCTCTACGTTGCTGTGGTTCGAGAGCCATTCCTCGTTATTGTAGATGTCGTAGAGCGTGGCTGTCAGCTGGTTGTTGGCGAGTCCGTCGTGCGGCAGGTACTTGATGATGATGTTCTTCAGCTCGTGGAACTTGCCTGTGGTGTCGCTGTGATGCTTCGCGAAGATGTCCACGTTGTAATCGGACTTGTGCTCGCCCCGCAGCAGTGCCTCGACGTATGGGAAGAGCGTCTTCTCTTCGTACTTCATGTGCAGCCGGATATCGTGGGCGTACTCATCGTAGAGTCGCATTATCAACATAACAAGGTTGTCTCTCTGGTTCAGGGTCTCCTCGAGCTTCTTCCGGATGGACGGCAATTGGAAGTCCAGGAAATAGCGGTGCGAGGCTCGCAGATAGTCGAGCAGCGTCTTTACGGAGATTTTGTCGTCGGTCGCCTTCGGGGTATATCCGTTGATGAGGAAGTTGACCACGGTAAGGAAAGTATAGCAGTCGACGCCCTGTCCGGCACAAATCTCACTGACGGTCTTGTCACCGAAGCCCAGCCGGATGCCAAAGGCGCTAAGGCCTTGCAGCATGCTGTGATTGTCGCTGATGAGGTCAATCATCTTGTCATCAGCCTCGTATAGCTTCATCTTCTTCATCTTTCTCTTTTTTCACTTTTATGGCTGCAAAGGTACGACTTTTTCTTGGGTAACGCAATCCCTACTTGTAGGTAATTCGTATTATTCCATTCATAATTAATCATTATTATAAGGTATTCGGGTAATAGCAAAAGAGTATGGACAGCTTAAGTCTCGGGCGAAAACACTCATTTTGAGGTATTGCGGACTCCAAATGAAAGGATTACCTTTGCACCCGAATTATTCGGATTAAGGATTAAAGAATGAGGATTATGAATATGAAAACGACAATACTCACTGTTGTTCTTGCCCTGTCGAGTTTATGTGCGATAGCACAGGAGAACATCGATGGCGTAACCGGGGCCTCTCAGCAGTCAAAGAAGAAAGAGAAACTGGAGAAAGCTCTGTCGCGCCTTTCTCTCGGTGGATATGGCGAGGCTGTAATGACCCGTAATTTCTACAGTCAGAGTTTCAACCGCTATAAGACTCCCGAGAACTATGCCGATGATAAGAGTCACGGACGCTTCGACCTGCCACACATCTGTCTGAACATCGGTTACGACTTTGGCAAGGGTTGGACGGTAGGCACCGAGATTGAGTTTGAACATGGCGGTAACGGTACGGCGGTGGAGATTGAGGCCGAAGAGGCTGGTGAATACGAGGCCGAGGTGGAGAAAGGCGGCGAGGTGAACATTGAGCAGTTCTGGATTAATAAAGCATTCTGGGATGGCAAATTCAATGTCAAAGCCGGAGAGATTATCGTACCGGTAGGATACTCGAATGCTTACCACGAGCCTAATCAGTTTTTCACTGTCTATCGTCCGGAGGGCGAAGCAACCATCCTGCCCAACACGTGGCACCAAGTGGGACTCTCGCTGTGGGGACGCCTGAAGGACTGGCGCTATGAGGCCCAACTGCTTTCGGGACTGAACTCCGAGAGTTTTACGGCAGAAAATTTCGTGCACTACGGAGCCACGAGCCCATACGAGTTTAAGGTCGCCAACAACTTCGCTGGAGCGTTGCGCATAGACAACTATTCAGTTAGGGGACTGCGCATTGGTCTGAGCGGTTATTACGGCTACACCTTCCGCAACACCCTTCGAACGCCAGGCACGAAGTACGATGGTGTAACAGGCGCACTGAGCATTGTGGCACTCGACTTCTCGCTGAACCGATGGAATTGGATAGTCCGTGGTAACGTTGACTATGCGCATTTTAGCGATGCCAATGAGATTTCTGCCTATAACCAAGCCAATTGGACGCACCACAAGTATCAAGACGGCAACCCACACCACTATACCAACATCGGCAGCAGTGCCGTGGCATACGCCGTTGAGGCTGGTTACGATGTCTTCTCGCAGATTGCCAAACTAAAGGAACACAACCAGAAGCTGTTCCTCTTCGGACGCTTCGAACACTACAATACGATGGCCTCGGGCACTTACAAGTCGATGTATAAGTACACGAAGAAGTACCGTTGTGCTTTTGGCCTGAACTACTCGCCCTTGAAACAGATTACCATCAAGGGCGAGTACTCCTACCGCTTCTTCGATAAGCCTAACAACAACGGCCTGACTTCGGACAGCCCGCTGTATCAGCAGCCCTATAACAACGAGCCAAGCATCAGTTTGGGTGTGACGTACACAGGATGGTTCCTTTAACGTGATAACGACATAACGTAATAACAATAATAAATTAAGAAAATGAAAACAAAGAATCTTTTGAAGATGGCAGCACTGGCTGCCGTATTTACCACAGTTTTTGCATCATGTTCAAACGACGATGATGTCGACATAACAGTTGTATCAGGCACTCAGGCTGCCCTTGACCAGGCGTGTGCTGACTGGAAGGTGGCACGTGCCAACTGGGAACAGTCGGAGGCTTTCCTCTTTGGCGCTGCCGATGTTTATTCTATTGACCCGCATACCGATACCTGGCCTGTAGCAGCCAACGATCTGGCCAATGTGCTGCGTGATGCGACTGCTATGGCTAATCTCGACAACTTCATCAAGACTGCCAACTCTGGCATCCTGGGCTATCATGGTCTGGAGTATGTACTCTTCCGCGAAGGCAAGCCCCGTCAGATTAGTCAGATTACCAACTTGGAGTACAACTATATCTGCGCTGTGGCCAAAGACCTCTACAATGCTACGGCTACGCTGGAGGCCGCTTGGGACTCCAACGAGAGCAATAACGAGCGTCACCAGATAGCTCTCAACTATGTGGCCACGCACAATGCCCTCAACGACAATGGCGATGCCGAAGGCGCATTGGGCTCGTTCCAGAACTTCGGTAAGGCATTCAAGAACCCCGGCACGGGCGATTGGGCAACGGCACTCGATGCAACGTTGGAGATTATTTCCGGCTGTCAGGATATCATCGGTGAGGTTGGTGATTCGAAGATTGGTCTGCCCTACACCGGTGAGGATGCTGCCTACATCGAATCTCCTTATGCTTACAATTCGATTATCGACTTCTACGACAACATCGTTTCTTGCAAGAATGCCCTTTACGGACAGATGGGAGCCACAACCCCCAATGAGAAGTCGCTCATTTATTTCTGCAAGAATGCCGGCAATGCCGCGCTGGCGACGCAGGCAACGAATGTGGTTGGCAAGCTCGACGCCGCACTGACGAAAATCAATGGCATGAAGGCTCCATTTGCACTGTACTATTCCGATGCTTCCTGCAAAGTGGCTATCGATGCCTTGGGCGAATTGGATGATGCGCTGGGCGAAATGGCAGAAACCCTGAATGGGTATGCCAGCAACGCAACCGTTGAAGCGCAGTGCAAGGTCATCAACGCAAACTATGTGGACAATGTCGTGCTGACTACCTATCGTACTCTGGCCGACAATGCTCAGAAGCTTTATCAGTCAATTGTGAAAGTTAAAAGCAATTAACCATGAATAAATCATTCTTTTCTCATTCTAAAGGACAGTGGGGGAGCATACTCTTCATCTTTGCACTCTTCGTCTCCTCTTGTTCCGACGAAGGACCAGCAACGCCTATTACGTGGGATATCGGCAACCCCACAAATACAGAGTATGCTGAGGACTACTATGCCGGAGGCTTGCTTGGAACGACGACTGTGAATACTGCCACTGCCTTCAAACAACCCACGAAAGTTGTGGAATACGATGGCATGATGACCGCTTTCAACGAGGGCGAGTATCTCTTTGAGAAAGACTATAACACAAATACTGAGGGCGCTTTCCGTGGCCTGGGGCCTGTTTATGTGCGGCGCGGTTGTCTCTATTGTCATCCTGGCTACGGTCATGGTGCCCGCCAAACGGAATATAAGGCTGACAATCATCGTAACGGCTATTTGCTTGTAGTTTACGACAAGACCACCAACGCCTACATCCGTTCCGTTGCCGGTATGCCGCAGACAGGTGCTGTGAAGCCTTTCAAGGCGCCCATCGATGAGAATCAGATTAAGATTGCGTGGAATAATTATACCGACGAGTGGGGTAACCAGTTTCCTGACGGTGAGACCTATTCACTCATCTATCCCGAAGTGACCATCCCCTACAGTGCCTACTATGCGCCTGTGGTTGTGGCTCGTGGCGGTGAAGACGTGACGCTGACAGAAGAACAGTATGATAATGAAATAGGCGTACTGCTAGAGTCCACCATTGGCATCTATGGCACAGGCCTTACCGATGCTATCCCCGACGAAGACATTACGGCGCAGTGGGAGTCGGAAAGTAGGTACTTCAACAGTATCGGTCGTACAGACGCGCTGAACCCTGCTATGTGGAATCAGACCACCAATACTTGGAACAGCTACTATAGCAATTCATTGCAGGGTGACGGCACAAAGTATGTGCGCCGCTATACCTACGCCCTGTCTCGTGGCCCCATCCTCGATGCTGCCGGTGCCAATGCCATATGGAACATCACCAACGTGACGCGTTCCGACCGTCGTTACCATTATCTCGACCTCGCTGGTGTGTACTATGCCCAAAAGTCATCACAAGACCCCGAGGTACAGGCCGGTTTCACGGAGTATATCAATCGCATAGACCCTGCGCTCGCTCATCCAGAATGGCATACGGGCAATTTAGAGAAGGATATCTACACCTATCTGACCAGCAAGCAGCTCGATGCCGAGATGACCGATGCCCAATACAGGAACCTTATGGTGTGGCACCGTGGTTTGGCTGTACCTGCTGCCCGTAATACCACAACGGAAAACTTCAAGAAGGGAAAGGAACTCTTTTCACAGATGGGCTGTGCTGCCTGTCACCGTCCATCATGGGAGACGGGCGAGGATCATATTAAGGACCCAGCCAAGTTCTTTACCGCCGACAGCGACATGCCCCGCTATCCACATCAGAAAATATGGCCCTATACCGACTTTGTGCAGCATCGTCTGTGGATGAAGAACGACATCCGTACCGGTTGGTGTCGCACCACTCCGCTGTGGGGACGTGGATTGGCCGCCAAGTGCGGCAGTGGTGTGGAGCGTCTGCATGACTGTCGTGCCCGGAACGTCATGGAAGCCATTATGTGGCATGGCTGCCGTAACGAAGGAGGCACGAGCGATGCCTACAACAGCGTCGTGAAGTTCCGTAACCTTACGAAAGAGGAGCGCGACCAGGTCATCTTCTTCCTTGAGTCCATCTGATTATAGGAAATTAATATTCCTTCCCGATGGCCTTTTGGGCGGGTATATTGGGTTATCATCAAGCCTAAAGCCCCCATCCTATACATTATGTATTATATATGAACATCTGTGGCAGTCAATCTCTTTGACTGCCTCTTTTGTTTTAGCTTTTTCGCTTAGAAATAAAAGAAAATAACGAAGGACTGAAAAAACTTTAGCCTTTAGCCTTTAAACTTTAAACTTTATTCGTAACTTTGCAAAAAACTTTTTGCATTATGTACTATATTAGTAAACGATTGGTGATATCTGCCAGCCACCATTTGGAACTTTCATACCCCAGCAAGTGCAGTCAGTTGCATGGTCACAACTGGACCATAACCGTTCACTGTAAGGCCCGTGAACTCAATGCCGACGGGATGGTCGTCGATTTCAAGATTATCAAGCAGCGCATTGAATCGCAACTCGACCATGCCAACCTGAACGAGGTGCTGCCTTGCAATCCCACAGCCGAAAACATTGCCAAGTGGATATGCGACCAGCTTCCTGAGTGCTACCGCGTTGATGTCCAAGAGAGCGAGGGCAATATGGCAACATACGAAGAAGACTAAAAGAGTTTAAGAGGTTCAATGGTACATGAATAGATGAGGGTCAACGAGACTTTTGTATCTTTACAGGGTGAGGGCTTTTTTACCGGAACGCCTGCTTTCTTCCTGCGTTTCTCGGGTTGCAACCTGCGATGTCCTTTCTGCGACACGCAGCATCAAACCTTCACGGAAATGAGTGAGGACGAGATTGTGCAGGAGGCAAGCCGTTATAAGCCGCGTCATATCGTCATCACGGGCGGAGAACCAGCCATGCAGCTCACGCAGTCGCTCGTTGATAAGTTGCATGAGGTGGGTTTCTTCATTCAGGTAGAAACCAATGGAACCCTGCCGCTCCCTGAAGGCATAGACTGGGTGACATGCTCTCCTAAATCCTCCCCTGTAAGGAAGGACTTAAAGATGAACGAGTTGAAGGTATTATATCAAGGTTTAGGAGACGACCCAGAGCACTTTCTCGAGTCACTCCCCAAAAGGAGGAGCAGGAGGGGGCTTTGTCTTTTTCTTCAGCCCCTTGACACTGGCGATGAGGAGCGCAATCGCATCATCCTCCGTGAAACCATTGCCTATATACTACAGCATCCTAAGTGGTCACTCTCGCTTCAAACACACAAGATGTTAGGCATAAAATAATCTCTACTATCGTGAATTGTGAATTGGAAATACTCAAGCCACGCTCTATTGTGCTGAAGAACGATGTCCGTGAGGTAACCCAGCTGGATGCCTTCGTTAAGGATACATGCTCGGCCATACATCTGGACGAGGCTACTGCCACGAACGTATGTCTAGCTGTGGAGGAGGCTGCTGTTAACGTGATGCATTATGCCTATCCCGAAGGGACGAAGGGCGAGATTCGCATTGAAGCTATAGTCATCGATGGCAAAATGACCTTCGAGATTCGGGACGACGGCAAACCCTTCGATCCCACCGTTGCAGCACAGCCGGACATCACGCTGTCGGCCAAGCAGCGTCCTATAGGAGGTTTGGGTATTTATCTTATTCGCCAGTACATGGATGCCATGAGTTATAAGCGCGAAAATGGCAGTAACATCCTGACGCTAGTAAAAACATTTCATTATGACGACGACCATCCAGACCAACGATAATGAGGTGACAATCTGCTTGGCAGGACGATTGGACACAGTCACATCGGCAGAGGCCAGTGCTAAGATCAACGCTGAACTTTCAATCCTCAGCTCTCTCTCAATAGAGTCTCTAATCTGTGACGCCTCACGGCTGGAGTATATCTCCAGTTCGGGTCTGCGCATCCTGCTCTCGTTGGCGAAGCGCTACAAGAGTTTCCGCGTGATTGACGTTCAGCCACAGGTCTATGAGGTGCTCGTAACGACGGGATTCACCAAAATTATGACCGTAGAGCGAGCCATGCGCCGATTGAGTGTGGAGGGCTGTCGACTTATCGGTATTGGTGGGGTAGGAAAGGTATACAGGTTGGATGGCGACACGATAATAAAGGTATTCCGTGAGGGTTCTACGATGGATGAGGTACGTCGCGAAATAACACTGTCGAAAGAATCCTTTGTTTTGGGAATGCCCACAGCCATCTCTTTCGATGTGGTAAAGGTGGCTCCATCGTCGGAAAACCCGGCGGAGTGCTATGGTCTGGTCTATGAACTGTTGAAAGCCAAGACACTAAGCACCTACATGAAACAGCACCCCAAACAACTTGATTCCTGTGCAAGGAAGTATGCCGAGCTCTTCCGGCAGTTGCACCAGATAGAGGTGCCCGCAGGGGGAAATATCCCGTCGGCCATAGAACACGAACGGCAGCAGATAGAACACATACGTTGTTACTTTTCCGAGGAGAGCATAGACATGATGCTTCACATTGTTGACAGCATCCCGGCAGGGAATAGTCTGCTCCATCTTGACCTACAGACAAAAAATGTGATGGTGCAGGGCGACGAGCTGATGCTTATAGACATGGGCGAGGTGGGCTATGGTCATCCGTTGCTCGACCTGGGTCATGCCTATTCGGCTATGATGAGCCTGATTGGCGACTATGAAAAGATAATAGGTATACCGCGTGAGGTGGGTCAGCGTCTGTGGGACAGGGCTATAGACTATTATTTGGAAGATTTGCCTGCAGAAACAATTGTTGAGCGAAAGGCACAGATAGAGGTGGTATCGTGTGTCAGAAATTTCAGTTGGCTGTCGCTTTCCGACTCCTTCCCGGAACCCGTAATTCAGGAGTGCAAGGCTGCGTTTGATGAGCGCGTAGCTAAGCGTTACGACTATATAAAAGAGGTATGCAAGACCTTTGACAACTGGACATTATGAAATCGAAGTATAGCGTAGCCATCATTGTGACCGTAGTGGTATTGCTACAGCTCATCTCCACCATACAATTCATGTTTGCCAACAAAGGCATACGCGAAGAGGTGGTGCACAGGGCTGAGACCGAACTGCGCGTGAAGAATCTGGAGATTCAGAAAGTGATGGTGGCCGTCGAGACCGCTATCAGCAACACTGTTTGGGCTACAGAGCGTATGCTGGATCAGCCAGACTCGCTCTATTCCGTCATTCGTCGGATGGTGGAGCAGAATTCTACCATCGTGGGTGCTGGACTGATGTTCAATGCCGACTACTATCCGCAAAAAGGCCATTGGTTCGAGCCATACGTGGCACAGCGTTCCGACGGTACCATAGAGGAAGCACAGATAGGTAGTGCCTCGCACAACTATCTGGAAGCAGAATTCTTTCAGAACGGCATTAGAGCAGGGCGTGGTAGGTGGAGCGAGCCTTATTTCGATGATGCTGGGGCAAAGATGATGCTCTGTACCTATACCATTCCTGTACACGACAGCAAAGGAGAGACGGTAGCCTTGCTGGGTGCCGACGTATCGCTGGACTGGCTGTCCAGCGTTATCAATGCCAGTAACATATATCCCTCCAGCTATAATGTGGTCATCTCGCGTACCGGTCGGGTATTGGTAGGTCCGGATGACAGCCACATCATGCACAGCACCATTCAGGAAATCACAGCCTCAGCTGAAGATACCACCACCCAGTTCATTAACAGGCAGATGATGAGCGGACAGAGCGGTCATAATAATATCTTGGGCATTGACGGCCAAAAGAAGAGTGTTTTTTATGCTCCCTTGGACGCTGAGACAGGATGGTCAATGGCTGTTGTATGCAATGACAAAGATATATATTCTAGTCTGCGAGAAGTATGTATTTATCTGACGTTGCTTATGTTGGCGGGTATGGCTCTGCTGGGTTACATCGTATATCGTACGGCCCGTAGTGCCCGCTCATTGAGAGAGACTACCGCTGAAAAAGAGCGCATGGGTAGCGAGTTGCGTATCGCCCGCGACATACAGGAAAGTATGTTGCCCAAGACTTTCCCTCCTTACCCCGAACGCAATGACGTGGATATCTTCGCCTCGCTGGTACCGGCCAAGGAGGTGGGTGGTGACCTCTACGACTTCCACATACGTGATGAGAAGCTTTTCTTCTGTATAGGTGATGTGTCGGGTAAAGGGGTACCGGCTTCGCTGGTGATGGCTGTTACACGAAGTCTTTTCCGCTCCATCTCGACTCACGAAGACCAACCGGAAGCTATAATTTCGATAATGAACGAGTCAATGACCGACATGAACGAGTCGGACATGTTTGTCACACTCTTTGTGGGGGTGCTTGACTTGGCTACGGGACAATTGCGTTATTGCAATGCAGGTCACGAAGAACCTTTGCTGATAGGTAAGGGCGTAGGGTTGCTACCCACTAATGACAACATTCCTGTGGGACTGATGCCGAGTTGGAGTTACGAAGGTCAGGAGGTGCTTATTTACGAGGGTACCACTATCTTCCTCTATACCGACGGGCTGACAGAAGCAGAAGACAGCACTCACACCCAGTTCGGCAGACAACGCATGGTTAAGACGGCGCAGCATGCATTGCGCGATAATGGCTCATGTAATCCGGAAACCATCATTGCACTTCAGACTGAAGTCCTGCAACGCTTCGTAGGCAATGCAGAGCAGAGCGATGACCTAACGATGCTTGCCATCCGCTACAACATAATCGGGAATGAGGATTGACAATTGTTTATTGTCGTTCGCAAAGAATTATTTGTTTTCCTTTTCGAGGGTGTAGAAGGAACTGCCGTCGAAGCAGTGTGTGCAAATGCGTTCCTTCGGCAGACCGATGGCCTTGACCAACGTTTCAAGCTTAGAGAAGCGCAGGGAGTCGAGGTTGAGGCGGCGGGCTATCTCAGCGACCATGCGTTTGTACTCGGGGCTGTCGGTGCGGGTGTAAGCCTCCAAGTTCTTGCTGTCATCGTCTTCGAAGTCCTTGATGATGCGGCGGGTGAGGAGCTCCAGGTCGCTCTTACTGGCGCTGTAGTTGACGAAAGGACAACTGTAAACGAGGGGTGGACAGCCGATTCGCATGTGAACCTCTTTGGCTCCGAGAGCGTGAAGCTCTTTCGTATTGTCTCGCAACTGTGTGCCGCGAACGATGCTGTCGTCGCAGAAAAGGACGCGTTTGCCCTGAAGCACATCTTTGTTGGCGATGAGTTTCATCTTGGCAACGAGGTTGCGCATTGTCTGGTCGCTCGGAGTAAAGGAACGTGGCCAGGTGGGGGTGTACTTGCTAATGGCGCGCATATAGGGACAACCATGTCCCTGTGCGTAGCCAACAGCCATGCCTACACCGCTGTCAGGAATGCCGCAGGCGCAATCCACTTCTGTCTTGTCCTCCTGTCCCATCACGCGTCCGCACTCGTTGCGCACCATCTCTGTGTTGCGCCCTTCATAGTTGCTGGTGGGGAAACCGTAATAAACCCAGAGGAAGGAGCATATCTGCATGTGCGGATTGGCAGGGCGTAACACTTCCATCTGCTCGGCATTGATGTGGACAATTTCGCCTGAACCAAGGAAATACTTTGTCTCGAAACCTAGATTTGGAAAGGCGGAAGTCTCGCTCGTCACGGCCATAGCGCCCTCCTTGCTGCCCACCACGATTGGCGTGCGTCCCCACGAGTCGCGTGCCGCGATGATGCCGTTTTCGGTGAGGAGTAGCATGGAACATGAGCCCTTGATGTGCTTGAACACGATTTCTATGCCATCGACAAAATCCTTTCCTTTTATTATTAGGAGGGCAACGAGTTCCGTCGGATTAATCTTGCCGCTGCTGAATTCGCTGAGGTGTCCGCCCTCGTCGAGCAACTGCTGCGCAAGCTCTTCCTGATTGTTTATCTTTGCAACGGTGACGAGTGCGAAGCGTCCCAAGTGGCTGTTCATGAGCATCGGCTGTGCGTCGGTATCGCTGATGACGCCGATGCCTGCCTTGCCCTGGAACTTGTCCAGCTCCGGCTCGAAACGTGAGCGGAAGTATGTGCTTTCGAGATTGTGGATGCTGCGCAGGAACTCGCCCGCGTCGCTCAAAGTGGCCATACCGCCGCGTTTAGTCCCTAGATGTGATTGATAGTCCGTCCCATAAAAGAGGTCAGAAGCACATTGTTGCTTCTGTACCGTTCCGAAAAATCCACCCATTGTTTTCTGTTTAGTCGTTTAGTCGTTTGGCTATTTAGTCGTTTATGGAAAGTTTCCGATGGATGCTGGTTTAAGCCCAAACGACAAATCTCCCAAATCACTAATTTAGGTGCAAAAGTACAGCCTTTGATGCTTTTGTGCAAGTCTTCCCTTTCTTTTTTTTCGTTAAGAAGCAAAAAAGTAAGTCTTACTGCAAATACATCTTACATTGTGCATTGCATATCGTACATCGGGAGCTTTAATTTAGTCGGGAACAATGAGCTTTAGGTCGAGTTGTTTGCGGTATAGATCGGCACGTGCCACCTGTACCTTGACACTGTCACCCAGATTGTAACAATGGTGATAACGACGACCTTTCAGGCAATAGTTCTTCTCGTCAAACTCATAGTAGTCGCCCTCCAAGTCGCGTAGCGGTATCATACCCTCGCACTTGTTCTCGTCTATCTCGACATATAGGCCGAACTCAGTGACGCCAGAAATGGTGCCTTTGAAAGTCTCGCCGAGTCGTTCGCTCATGAACTCCACCTGCTTGTACTTGATGCTGGATCGTTCGGCCTGTGCTGCTGTCTGCTCCATGTCGCTGCAGTGCTCGCAGAATTCCTCATATTTGTCCTGGCTAACGTTGCGTCCACCTTCTGCATAACGGGTGAGCAGACGATGTACCATGAGGTCGGGGTAGCGTCGAATGGGCGATGTGAAGTGCGTGTAGTAGTCGAAGGCCAGGCCATAGTGACCGCAGTTGAAGGTGCTGTACTTAGCTTTCATCATGGCACGCAGGGTAATCATCTCAATGACGTTTTGCTCGCGTTTGCCTTTAACTTCGTCAAGCAGATGGTTCAGGTTCCGGCTGATGTCAGCGCGGTTGCCTGTCGTTTTCAGTTTGTGACCGAACTTCTTGACAAAGTCTGCCAGGTTCATCAACTTCTGTGGGTCGGGATTCTCATGGATGCGGTAAGGCAGGACTTTCGGCTTTTTGTTCTGTGGCACTCGTCCGATGCTTTCGGCTACGGTGCGGTTGGCCAACAGCATGAATTCCTCTATCAGTTTGTTGGCATCCTTGGCCACCTTGAAATAGACGCCCGTCGGATGTCCGTCGGGTTCTATGTTGAAGCGCACCTCACAGCGGTCAAAATCGATGGCACCGGCTGAAAAGCGCTTTGCTCGCAGAATCTTGGCCATGCGGTTGAGTGTGATGAGAGGCTCGGCGAAGTCTTCGGCAGGCTTGGCCTCTTTACTGTCAGGCGCAGGCATTGGTGCACTATCGCCTGGGGCATTGTAATCTTCCTCGCTTGCTTCGTGATGATCCTCCAGAACCTTCTGTACCTCTTCGTAGGTAAAGCGTCGGTCGCTGCGAGTGATTGTATGTGCCAGTTTCCAATGCTTTACTTCGGCTTTCTCATTGATGTGGAAGATGACAGAATAAGTCAGTTTGTCTTCATCGGGCCGAAGTGAGCAGATGAAGTTGCAGAGGCGCTCCGGAAGCATCGGTATTGTGCGGTCCACGAGATAAACGCTTGTAGCACGCTTGTAAGCCTCCCGATCAATGATAGAGCCTTCAGTGACATAGTGGCTTACATCGGCAATGTGGACACCCACTTCCCAAAGCCCAGCCTTGATGGGACGAATGGAAAGTGCGTCGTCATAGTCTTTGGCATCATACGGGTCGATAGTGAAGGTTAGGACATCGCGCATGTCGATGCGGCGTTCAATTTCGGTTTCGGTGATGCCAGGCGAGAGCTTTTCGGCAGCCTTCTCTACTTGGGCGGGATAAACATAAGGAAGGCCATATTCAGCCAGGATGGCGTGCATCTCGGCATTGTTCTCACCCGTTTTACCCAGGATGTCAATAACTTTGCCGATGGGGTTTTTGGCGCGTTCGGGCCACTCAACGATGCGCACAACGGCCTTGTCGCCTGTCTTGCCTTTCTTCAGGTTTTCTTTTGGGATGAAGATGTCGTTGGCCAGCGTACGGTCCTCGGTGAGCAGATAAGCATAGCTTTTCTGTACTTGCAGAGTACCCACGAAGGTTTTGTCACTGCGCTTCACAATTTCGGTAACGGAGGCTTCGCGAACGTGATGCTTGCGGCGGGCAAGCAATGTGACTTGCACTATGTCGCCGTCCATTGCATGCAGGCTGTTGCGTTCGGCCACCAAGATAGGCTCGCCACCTTCCTCCGGCTCAAAGATGTTCTTGCCGTTTGCTTTGCGGCGGAAAGTGCCGGTCATCACCTGCGACGGCATGTTCAGCGTGTAGCTGTTGCGTGGCTGCTCCTTGATGAAGTCGTCCATGAGGAGACCTTCCAGTACGTCCATCAGGAGCATCTTGGCCGGGTTGGTGTTTAGATGCAGTTGTTTGCAAAGGGTTTTCAACGGGAAGGTGATAGAGGGGTTCTCTTGGAAGAACTCAATAACTATGCGTTCCAAATCGTTTTTTCGCAGTCCTCGGCTGCCGGTTTTCTTCTTTCCCATAGCTTATCTATTTCTTTTCTGCAAAGATAAGAATAAAAGTTGAAAGTTGAGAGCTGAGAGTTGAAAGTTATTTCTTATTTTATAATTTTT
>JAGCNQ010000178.1 GCA_017645845.1 Bacteroidaceae bacterium | reverse complement strand
GGTGTCGCCTTCGTCTACTTCATAGACAAATCGCTCTGTTACGACTGCCGTAGTGTCGGCCTTCGCCTTGCTCTTAGGCGTGCTGTGTCCGATGATAAAGACTTTATAGCTGGCCAACGACATCACACCGAGGAAGGCAACTGCAATGAAGATGGCCGCTACGCGATGAAGGAAAGACCCACCCCAGCCCTCCCTTAAAGGAAGGGAGTCTTCTCCCCTTAAGGTAGAGTTAGAGAGGGTTTTCTGCCACGCTGCCTCAACATCTGGCTCCTTATCCAGCTCTTCCATCATCTGCTCCAACTGCTCGTCCGGGTAAGATTCCGGGTGCTCCTGCATGTTGAAGAACAGTTGCTTGTCATCTAAAGGTTTCATACGCTTTTGGGATTAAAGTGTTTCTTTATTTTCGTGATGATGTGCGAGAGGTGTTTCCATACAGCAACTTTGCTGATGCCTTCTGCTGCGGCAATATCCTCGTAGCTGTATCCTTCCGTGAAGCGAAAGTGGAAGATGCGTTGCTCCTGTGCCGAGAGATGACCTATCACGAACTCCACGATGTCCGTCAGTCTCTCATCTCCATCCTCATTCTCCTCAGGGGAGATAGGGAAGGGACTTCTGGCGATGGCTTCATGTCTGAGTCGCTTCAGGCACGCGTTGCGAACGCTCGTCATCAAGTAACTTTCTTCTGTTTCAGGTATGAGCACTATTTGTCCACAAAGCAGATTCTCGAAGATGTCGCTGACCACATCCTCGCTCTCCTTTTCGTCATATAGCAGGCTACGCGCCACTCGCTGCATCTTGACATAGTGCTGCATGAATAGCCGCCTCACAGATTCTCGTTCCATCACGTCGTTTACTATAATACCCTTGGGACGATGAAAAAGCTAACCTCTTGAATTTTTTTATGTTTTTTTTACAAAGCTATCCTACGACGGATAGGAACAAACTTAGGGGCAAGAGGGAAGAAACCTTGAGGAGAATCATTACTTCACTGCCTTGTAGCGAGCTTTCGCTTCAGCGCGCGAGACGAGGTTGAAGTGCCACCACTCAGTCTTGAGCGGCTTGAATCCGGCTTCAGACATTACCTTGCGTAGCAGTTCGCGGTTCTTTTTTGCTTGAGGTGTGATGATATGGCGAGCCACAAGGCCTGCTTCATTGTCGATGTGAGCGTATGAACCCAGAAAATCCACTTTGGTGCCCATGTCGAGCGTGTCGCCTGTAGCAGCTTCGCAAAGTGTGATGTCAACGGCCAGACCGTAGTTGTGCATACCGCCTCCATTGCGAGGGTTGCTCACATAGTTTTGCTGGCTGGTGCCAACCACTGTGTTCCACATCTTCTGCTGCACGCTCATCGGTCGGGTGGCATCATAAACCTTCAGGCTGAGGTCAGGCCGGACTTTCTTCAATGCTTTTTGGGCTTTTGCCAAAGCTGTGGCTGCCTTGGGATGCAGATAAGCTTCGCGCAGGTCGGAGTAGAGTATCTTTCCGGTGAAGTTGTCTGCCCTGCTATACATCAGGCTCACATGTATGGTGGAGTCAACGGACAGTATATCGACTAATCCTTGCTGCGCCATCCGTCGAGCCGTTGCACTCGGTTGCGCAAAGCAGGAAGCCGAAGCCAAACAAAATGCAATAGACAATATATGGTATATAACAGACAACGTATATAATAAATTGTTCTGCAAAAGTACAAAAAAGATTAGATATTTGGGATTAGAGATTAAAGATATTATACGTTTCTTATAATTATTATTTATTCTTTATTATATATTCTCTATTATTTTGTATTTTTGCAGCATGTTTATGCTTAAAAGACTGCAAAAACAATGATAAAGAAGTGTGAATTCCTGATTATAGGTAGCGGTGTGGCTGGTATGAGCTATGCCCTGAAAGTGGCAAATTCCGGCAAAGGGAAGGTAGTTCTCATCTGCAAGACGACCCTCGAAGAAGCCAACACGGCCAAGGCACAAGGCGGCATAGCTTCGGTAACGAATCTCTTGGTCGATAACTTCGAAAAGCACATCGAGGACACGATGATTGCAGGCGACTACATCAGCGACCCTGCAGCTGTGGAACAGGTGGTACGTAATGCTCCTGACGGTATCCGCGATTTGGTGCGCTGGGGCGTGAACTTCGACAAGAAAGAGGACGGTGAGTTCGACCTGCATCGAGAAGGCGGACACTCTGAGTTCCGTATCCTGCATCATGCCGACGATACAGGAGCCGAAATTCAACGCGGTCTGATGGAGGCTGTCAAGCAGAACCCTAACATCGAAATTCTGGAACACCATTTTGCTGTGGAGATTATCACACAGCACCACCTAGGCATCCGCGTCACCCGCCGCACACCTGACATCGAGTGCTATGGTGCATACGTCCTCAATCCCAAGACGGGAAAGATTGATACATATCTAAGCAAAGTCACCCTTATGGCGACAGGAGGTACGGGAGCCATCTATGCCACAACCTCCAACCCAAACATCGCGACAGGCGACGGCATCGCTATGGTCTATCGCGCCAAAGGCAAAGTGAAGGATATGGAGTTTGTACAGTTCCATCCCACAGTTCTCTACAATCCACAGGAGACACATCCCGCCTACCTCATTACGGAAGCAATGCGAGGCTATGGTGGTATCCTGCGTCTGCCAAACGGTGAGGAATTCATGCAGAAGTATGACGAACGCCTCTCTCTTGCTCCGAGAGACATCGTGGCGCGTGCCATCGACCGCGAGATGAAGATTCACGGCCTAGATCATGTCTGCCTGGATGTCACACACAAAGACCCAGAGGAGACCAAACACCACTTCCCCAACATTTATGCCAAATGCCTCAGCATCGGCATAGACATCACCAAACAGTATATCCCCGTTGCCCCAAGTGCCCACTATATGTGCGGCGGCATCAAGGTTGATTTGGACGGGCAGAGCAGTATCCGGCGCCTGTATGCTGTGGGTGAATGCTCCTGCACAGGACTTCACGGCGGCAACCGCCTGGCCAGCAATTCCCTCATCGAGGCAGTCGTGTATGCCGATGCAGCAGCGAAGCACTCTTTAGAGGTCATCGACCAATACGACTTCAATGACAAAGTGCCTGAGTGGAACGATGAAGGTACAATGACAAACGAGGAGAAGGTGCTCATCGCCCAAGACGTCAAGGAGGTGAACCAGATTATGAGCACTTACGTCGGTATCGTCCGCAGCGATCTACGCCTGCATCGTGCATGGGAACGCCTCGACCTGCTCTATGAAGAGACGGAACACCTCTTCAAACGTGTCAAACCGACCAAAGATATCTGCGAGCTACGTAACATGATAAATGTGGGCTACCTCATCACCCGTCAGGCTCTGGAGCGCAAGGAAAGCCGCGGCCTGCACTATACCATCGACTACGCAAAGCACGCCCTTGATAAGTCAAGAGTCAAGGGGAGCCTTAATCCTTAATCTTTAATCCTTTATGATGGTCAACGGTTAATGGTTAATGTAACATGAAGAAAGGAATACTTGGCATCCTCATCATTATGGAGAGTTTCTTCTTGTTGCTCTCCATGATTGTCGCTATCATCTATGGCGAGAAGGGATGGCTTGGGTTCCTGCTTACGGCTCTGGGCACAATAGCCCTTGGTGCATTCTGCATCTTCCTAAGCCGTAGAGGGGAACCTGGGCGGATGAGGCGTGCCGATAACTTCCTGATTGTAGCACTCTCCTGGATAGTCTTTTCCTTTGTCGGCATGTTCCCATTCCTTTATATGACGGACATGAACGTGTCGAGTGCCTTCTTCGAGACGATGAGCGGTTTCACAACAACCGGTGCCACTTGTATTACCGATATAGACAGCCTTCCTAAAAGTTTACTCTTCTGGCGAGCCATAACACAATGGATAGGCGGCTTGGGCATCGTGGTCTTTTCCTTCGCCCTCATTCCCGTCTATGAGATGAAGAACAGCAATATCTACTCTGCCGAAGTGACAGGGCTAGGATTAGACAAGCTAAAGCCAAAGATAGGCGCAACCGCAAGGCGCGTGCTCTTAATCTACCTGGTGCTCACCAGTGCCTGCGCCTTTGCTTATTGGCTCGGACCGATGAATTTCTACGATGCTGTCTGCCATTCGTTCACCACAATAGCAACCGGAGGCTTCAGCACACACTCATCGAGTATGGCCTTCTTCCAAAGCAGATATATAGAATATGTGGCCTGCTTCTTCATGCTCATCAGCAGCATTAACTTCTCGCTCTACTACTACATGAGCATCCGCCGGAGCCGTGTGCTTTTCGCCAATGAAGAAGTGCGTGTCTTCTGTGCTTATATTGGAGTAGCTGTCTTGGGCTTCATACTACTCTTCTACTTTGCTCCTGTGCCTGAGGCAGCCCTGGAAAAACTGCCAAAAGGATTGGAAGAGACCTTCAGAACGGCACTCTTCCATGTGAGCACCGTTGCAACAAGTACAGGTTTCTCGGCTCAGAAGTTCGACTATGTGGCTTGGGGCGGTTCATTCTGGATGCCTACGGTGGTCATCATGGCCATTGGTGCATGTGCGGGCAGTACGGCAGGCGGCATCAAGGTTATCCGCATTATCATCTGCGCAAAGAGCGTCTTCAACGAACTCATCCTGATGCTCCACCCCAGAGCTGTGCTTGGAGTGCGGGTCGGCGGTCAGATAGTACCCGACAAGAAGGTGCGCCAAGCTCTGTCCTTTGTCTTCATTTATATTCTTTTGGTAGTTATTGCGATGACATGCCACTCGTTGCTTGGTGCAGACGTCGATACGGCATTGGGCAGTAGCATCAGTATGCTGAGCAACGTCGGTCCTGCTACAGGCAGCACAGGACCAGCCAGCACTTTCGCCCACGTGCCTTCTGCTGGCAAGTGGCTCATGAGTGCTTACATGCTTATCGGCCGTCTGGAAATTTTCACCGTCCTCTTCCTGCTGATGCCAAACTATTGGAAGGACAGAAAATAGATTTTCTGCGCTTTTTAATGCGCAGAACACTAATAACTGACTGAGACTTCGATGCCGAGGTCACGGATACGCTCTGCAATAGCTTCCATGACTTGGGGGTCGGCCTTTTGAAGGCCACTGACTGGTGTCTCTCTATCCAACGTATAAAGCATCACAGCCTTGGGCCTGATACGACGCAAGGCTTCCAAATAAGGTACAATATACTGCTCTGTAGTATTGTTGAGCGAATGCCCTTCGTATTCCCCACGCATAAGCATTGTCTGGATGATGCACTTGCCCTCAAAGAGAGTAAGACATTCTATTTGTTCCTCTACATCATAATGTCCCTGCGGTCTATCTACATTATATATATATATAGGGTCAACTGTATCGAGCTTTAGAATGTTATTGTCGAAGTGCAGCAAAGCCTCACGAATCTCAGGACGGCGAATCTGTGTGGCATTGCTCAGGATACTCATCTTAGCTGACGGGCATAATGTGTCCCTGACTTTCTGCACTCGCTCCACAATCTCAGGGAAATGCGGATGCAAGGTTGGCTCACCATTTCCGGCAAAGGTCAGCACGTCGGGCACAATGCCTTCGCTTCGCAATTCCTGTAACTTGCTTTGCAATCCGCTCACCACCTCATCGGCTGTAGGCAAAGGATTCTTTGTACGACGCTCCTTGTTCAACCCACACTCGCAATAGATACAATCAAAGCTACAAAGCTTCCCACCCTTCGGAAGCAGATTGATGCCCAACGATATGCCGAGGCGTCGGCTATGTATTGGTCCGAAAATAGGAGAATCATAAATAACAGTACTCATATTCTTTGTCTCTTTTGCGTGCAAAGATACGAAAAAAAGTGAAAAGGTGAAAAAGTGAAAAGGTGAAAATTAGGGTTTAAGGGGTTTAAGAGTTTAAGGGGTTTAAGGGGTTTAAGGAGTTTAAGAGGTTTAAGGGGTTTAAGAGTTAAAAAAAAATAATTATGCACTATGAACTATGAACTATGAACTAAAAAGTCGTACTTTTGCAGCGGATTATGATAAAAAAGGCTTTCATAGTTACTTTTTCTCTTCTCCTGAGCTGTGTTTTGTATGCCCAGGAGGCAGACGAGCAGACCCTCTCTAACTCTCCCATAGAAGGAGAGGACATCCTCCCTGTAGAGGAGGGTCAGGGTAGGTCTTATAAGCTCAAGCTGCAGAGGTTCCGCTATGTGAAGCCTTTGATAGAGAAAGGCGACACGATGTGGTGCTACCTCTTGCCTGAACTATGGGTATATCCGCCAATGAAGTTCAAGAGCGAGAAACAGCGCCGGGCCTACAACCGCCTTGTCTATAACGTCAAGAAGGTACTGCCCATCGCACAAGAAGTAAACGGCCTCATAGAAGAGACCTATGAAACGCTAGAGATGCTGCCCGACCAAAAGGCCAAAAGCGCACACATCAGCGCTGTGGAACACGACATCAAGGAGAAGTACACGCCCCAGATGAAGAAGCTTACCTATTCACAGGGCAAGTTGCTTATCAAACTGGTTGATAGGGAGTGCAAGCAATCGTCGTACGAGATAGTGCAGGCTTTCTTCGGTCCCACCAAGGCAACGTTCTATCAGATATTCGCCTGGACTTTCCGTGCCAGCCTCAAGAAGGAGTACCATCCCGAAGAAGAGGACAAACTCATAGAACGCGTAGTCCGACAAGTGGAAACGGGACAGCTGTAAATTACGCGCCTATATTTAGAATTCTCTTTAAACTTTTTTCCTTTTGCAAAGTCATATATGTATTCAGATTATTCTGAATTGCATCCCATATAACATTGTGAAACGATACATTTATATTTAAATTTATGAAAGACTTTAGGTTTACTGTAATGTTGGTTATGCTGATGCTCACCATACAGACCATCGCACAACCTCGTATCTCCATCTTCTTCGACCATGTGGCAGAGATTGCCCGACAGGAAAACATTTCCATTCAAGATGCAGCGCAACGAGTACGGCTGTTAGGAGTGGAGGGCATTGATGTAAGAGTCTCGATAAACGAATCCCAAATGAAGATGCTTGACTCGCTGGGGTTCCAACACGCATCCGCAATTGCAGACATTAACTTCGTCAAGGGCGAGCAACCAGAGGCTGTACGGCAAGCTTTTGACTTTATGCATCGCTACAACTATTCGCGCTTGCTGGTCATTCCTGGTTTGTTACCCGAGAATGCCTCTGCAGGACTTATGGACGATGTTTGCAAGCGACTTGCTTCATTTGTCAAAGAGGCCAATGCAGAAGGCATCGATGTCATGGTGGAGGATTACGACAATCCTCGCTCACCGTGTTATAATACGCAGACTCTCGACCGTCTCTTTGCTGCCTCGCCCCAATTGAACCATGTATTCGATACAGGAAACTACCTCTTCTGCGGCGAGGATGTAATGACAGCCCTGCATCACTTCCGCGAACGCATACATCATGTTCATCTAAAAGACAGGAAAGCCCAAAACGACCGTGCCTCCTTACCAATAGGCGCAGGGATTGTTCCTCTGAAATCATTGGTGAACGAACTATTGCAAAGCGGATATGAAGGGTGGTTTTGCATTGAGCATTTCGGAGCACCGTCTATGCTCGAATACACCAAACAGTCTGCCAACAACATCAAGGCAGCCTGGAAATCTCCTTCTTTTGATGAAGTCCTATCGACAAGAAGAAGTATACGCAGTTATGATGCTTCGAAGAAGATTTCCGAGGCAGAAGTGCGTGAACTCATCAAAGCCGTTCAGAATGCTCCTTCATGGGCCAACCAGCAACCGACGAAGTATTATGTCGCCATCAGTCCCGAGAAACTCGCTGCAGTTCAGGATATGTTGGGAGGAAACAAAGAGAGAATCATCAATGCCCCTGTGCTGATTGTCTCAACGTTCGAGCGAGGCAAGTCTGGCTTCTTCAGAGGTCAGCAGTCGAACGAGGTTGGCGATGGCTGGGGAGCTCATGATAATGGACTCAGCGATGCTTATCTTGTCCTGAAAGCAAGGGCAATGGGGTTCGACACACTCATCATGGGTATGCGCGATGCGGACAAGTTAAGAGAACTCTTTTCCATTCCAGAAAACGAAACAATCATGGCGGTCATTGCCTTAGGCTACAGAGCTGCAGAACCCAGAATTCCTACACATAAGGACTTGGATGAAATGGTTAGATTCTTCTAATAATAACACACTACAATGAAAGACTTTAGATACCGTCTGACATTTCCCAGATATGTGAAGAATTGAAGAATCATATTGGTCAGACATCTGACAAATTGGGAACAAGAGACAGAACTTTCGCATAGTGTAGGCATACCCTTCGTTATTGATTTACTTAGCTCCTTTTCTTCTGTTACACTCCCTACACAACATCTGACAATTTTCAGCCGTGGTTACGCCGCCATCCTTCCACGGTGTGATGTGGTCAGCCTCCATTTCTTCCAACTCAAAGTGCTTGCCGCAGATTGGACAGACGCCTTGCTGACGCTCATAAGCTTCTCGCTTCTGTTTCTTGTCGAAGGTGCGGAATGAGAGGTCACGCAAGTCGTCACTAAGCACGTAGCTGTAAATGCCCGACTTCTTCATAATCTCGTCGTCTTCCATGAGGTCATGTATGCGCTGTTCTAAGGCAGCAGTGTCGTAAATGTTTTCGTGATATTTATCATAGAGCAAGCCCCAATCCAAACCTTTCATTTCCTTACGGTAAACTGGGAACGTAGTACGTACCCATGTGATAATGGCCG
>JAGCNQ010000177.1 GCA_017645845.1 Bacteroidaceae bacterium | reverse complement strand
GCCATCGTGCAGGCCTGGTATGGCGGGCAGGCTGGCGGGCAGGCTTTGGCAGAGGTAATCTTCGGACGCGTCAATCCCAGTGGACGCCTTCCCGTCACCTTCTATCGTAACGTAGAACAGTTGCCCGACTTCGAAGACTATAACATGGAGGGCCATACTTATCGCTACTTCCGCGGTGAGCCACTCTATCCCTTTGGCTACGGACTAAGCTATAGTAAGTTCACGTACGGCAAGCCACGCTACGCCGATGGTCAGCTAATGCTCACAGTTTCGAATAAGAGTAAGCGGGACGGCACAGAGACCGTTCTTGTATATATAAGTAAGGAGGGCGACACCGATGGGCCTATACGCACACTCCGCGCCTTCCAGCGTGTCGAGGTTCCTGCCGGTGCAAGTGTGGCAGTCAAGATTCCTTTGCCCGATTCCACTTTCGAGTGGTGGGACGTGAAGTCCAATGCTATGCGCGTCCTCCCAGGCAACTACATTCTCCACATCGGAAACCATCGTCTGCGTGTCAGCAGATAACAGCTACACAAAAAAAACAACCCGGGGCACGAATGCCACCGGATTGCTACCACCCTAGTTGCGGGAGCTCGACTCGAACGAGCGACCTCCAGGTTATGAGCCTGGCGAGCTACCAACTGCTCCACCCCGCGATGTTCTGCATCTTAAGAATTGCGGGTTGAGAAATAACCCGTTTCTTAAATTGCGGTGCAAAGGTACAATAAACAGTGAAAAGTGAAAAGTGAAACGTGAAAAATTATTTGCTTTTGAGTGCTTTTTTACCTTTTTCTGCACAAAACATATTAATTTGAGCATTTTTTTACACTAAAAAATTGCACAGATAATGTAAAATGTGCTATCTTTGTAGGCGAAATGCCAGTAGTAAGAACACGAAATAAGCTAGTTGATGTTGCGCGGCAGCTCTTCGCCAAGAACGGATTGGAGAACACCACAATGAATGACATAGCCCAGGCTTCGGGCAAAGGTCGGCGCACTCTTTATACCTATTTTAAGAATAAAGAGCAGATTTATTGGGCTGTCATTGAGGAAGAAGTGGAGCGCATCAACGAAAAGATGAATGAAGTGGCGATGCAGCAGATGGAGCCGGAGGACAAACTTGTAGAGCTCATCTACATGCATCTGAACATGATTAAGGAAGCCGTGCAGCGCAACGGCAACCTGAGGGCTGAGTTCTTCCGCAATATTGTCATGGTACAGAAAGTACGCAAGAACTTCGACAATAGTGAACAACGCCTCTTTGCCGCTATTATGGCCGAGGGCGTACAGCAAGGTTGTTTCGAGATTGACAGCATCCCGCTCTGTTCAGACATCTTGCACTACTGCGTGAAGGGACTTGAAATCCCATACATCTATGGTCGCTTGGCCGACGGTATGCCTCAGGGCATCAGTCGTGGCATCGTTCAGAAACTGATTCACAAAGCCTTGACCCGACAGGAACGACACATCAGTCAGTATCTCTAGGGAGTGAAAAGGAGATAGAAGATAATAAAAGGAGATAGAGGGAGATAGAAGAAGTCCTCTAACTACAAAGCAAATAACAAAGAGACATGAAATTATTAGAAGGAAAAACAGCACTCATCACGGGTGCAGCGAGGGGCATCGGTAAGGCAATTGCCCTGAAGTTCGCCTCGGAAGGCGCTAACATAGCATTCACAGACCTGGTGCTCAACGATGAGATGGCTGCCGGTCTGGAAGCCACACGAAAAGAGATAGAAGCCGTAGGTGTTACCTGCCGTGCATACGCTGGTAATGCTGCTGACTTTGCAGCAACCGAAGAGGTGGTGAAGCAGGTTAAAGAGGACTTCGGCACCATTGATGTCCTGGTGAACAATGCCGGCATTACGAAGGACGGACTCATGCTCCGTATGACCGAGCAGCAGTGGGATGCCGTCATTAACGTCAACCTGAAGAGTGCCTTTAACTTCACTCATGCCTGTGTGCCTGTCATGATGAGACAGCGTGGTGGCAGCATCATCAATATGGCCAGTGTGGTTGGCGTTCACGGAAACGTGGGTCAGGCCAACTATGCCGCTTCGAAGGCAGGTATGATTGCCCTTGCTAAGAGCGTGGCTCAGGAAATGGGACCGAAGGGCATCCGCGCCAATGCTATTGCTCCGGGCTTCATCGAGACAGCTATGACGGCACAGCTCAGCGAGGAGATTCGCGAGGAGTGGAAGAAGAAGATACCTTTGCGCCGCGGCGGACAGGTGGAAGATATTGCCAATGTGGCAACTTTCCTGGCCAGCGACATGAGCAGCTACGTCAGCGGTCAGGTCATCCAGGTGGATGGCGGAATGAACATGTAAATAGAGTCCATAGTGCATAGTCCATAGTTCATAGTTAAGGCTACGCCCTAAAACCGAGCAAAAGAAATAACTATGGACTATGGACTATGAACTATGAATTATGGACTATGCAAGTTCTCTACGAGGATAATCATCTGATAGCCATAGCAAAGAAGGCGGGGGACATCGTGCAGGGGGACAAAACTGGCGATGTCCCCTTGTCTGATATGTTGAAGGCTTATCTGAAGGAGAAGTACCACAAGCCTGGGGAAGTGTTCCTTGGGGTGGTGCACCGGTTGGACCGTCCCGTAAGCGGAGTGGTGCTCTTCGCCCGGACTTCGAAAGCATTGCCACGACTTAACAAGATGTTCGCCGAGCACAAGGCGGTAAGGAAGACCTATCTGGCTATTGTTGCCAACAGACCGCCTGAGTCGCAGGGCACACTCACCCATTGGCTGACGCGCAACGAGAAACTCAACTTGGCCCGGGCTTACGACCGCGAAGTGCCGAACAGCAAGAAGGCCGTGCTGGATTATCGTGTTGTGGCGCAAAGCGAACGCTACTTCCTTCTTGAGATAGAGCTTCACACAGGCCGTCACCATCAGATACGCTGCCAACTCGCCAAGATGGGATGCCCCATTCGAGGGGACTTGAAGTACGGTGCGCCGCGCAGCAATCCCGACGGCAGTATCAGCCTGCATGCCTGGCGCATGGAACTGGAACATCCCGTCTCGCACATCCCCATCACCATCGAGGCACCATTGCCCGGGGAGCGTCTCTGGCAGGAGATAAAATCTCACTAATTCTTTTCAATTCTTCAGCTGACGCGCAATTTTTCTTCAGCTGACGCGCAACCTTTCTGCAATGGCGATGAGACAATATCGGTGAATTGTTAAAAAAAGTTGCATAATAGTTTGGAACGTGAGGGAAATAATCGTACCTTTGGGCAAATAACAACTAAAAATCTATTTATTTTATTATTATGAAGAATACGACAACACGAGGAAAGGTGCTGATGTACACCTTTCTGTTCATGCTGCTGAATGTTTTTGGCTGTCTCTGCGTTCATGCCGGTATCGACAATGTGGAATGGGTGGACGATGACTATGCTGGCCTGGAGTGCGATGCTTGCGGTGCCATGTATTTTGCTGGTCCCGTAAATAGTATAGATGATGCTTGGAGTGAGTTGGAGCAATACTTCTGCGATAAGTGCGGTACTTGTTCTGCAGAAGGCAATGATGATTGTTTTTTTGAACATCATTGTGTTTTATGCTGGGACTGCGTAAGCGAGGGAGACTATTGTGAACTGTGTTACTGGGATATTGGTGAAAAGATTTGTTATGCATGTTGTTCTGATTTTGACGAGAAGCATGACCATTGCCCAATCTGCCACCTTCACTATGGAGATTATGACGATAAGTGTTCCTGCGATGCCAGTGCAGTAATACCTCATTGCGAGGGTTGTAGCGAATTGCAATGCGAACTGTGTGGTTATTGTTTGATAATTGCAGGAGAAGAAGCTCCCTGGGCCGAAAGTCCTGCTTGTCTGGAACATGCCATCTGTTGTTTTTGTATATTTGAAAGCTCTGAGCATTGCCGTGAGTGTCACTCTTGCGATTACGACATCTGCCCCGACTGCGGCTTGTGCGAGGCGTGCTACGAAGAAGAGGAGCATTGCCCGGAATGTGACGAGTGCTTTGGCTTGGGGAATAAGTACGAGCAATGCCCGAGCGGCGGCTACCATTGCGTAAACTGTTGTGAGAACAACGATTGGCTTTGCGAACAGTGCGGAAGATGTACTGAAGGGGCAGGCATAGAGAAGTGCGACGAGTGCGGTCTCTGCGAGGAATGCTGCATGGAGAACAGAGAGAACGAAGGCTGTACGCACGGCTATTGCATTCTGTCGTCAGACTACGAAGACCATCTCTGCCCCAACTGCATGAAGTGCCCCGATGATCAGGAGTGCGAGTACTGCCTCCTGTGTGAAGACTGTCAGGAGGATTATCACTGTGAGCACGGCCTTTGTCCCGATGGCGACGATTGGGAAGAGCATCTTTGTGTGGATTGTGGCGAGTGCTTCGACGAG
>JAGCNQ010000176.1 GCA_017645845.1 Bacteroidaceae bacterium | reverse complement strand
GCATCATCTTCCGGTCATACCGTTCACGGTTGGCCTTGAAGTGGCAAAGTGGCGTTCAGGGAGGGTGTGTACTAGGCTCGAAGGAGCTTCATTTTTTGACAAGTGTAGTTTTTGACCATCGGAAATCATTGTAAAGTGTAGTTTTTGGCCCCGAAAAGTTATTGAAAAGTGTAGTTTTTGACCACAAAAAGTTATTGAAAAGTGTAGTTTTGCCGATACAAAACATCGGTTAATATCTTGTAAAGCTCTGAAATACAGACAGATATAAAAAAAGACCGACAGCACTTGTTGATGCTGTCAGTCCTTCTAGTTAAAGAGTGTCGATGTGTGTTCAGAATGTGATTGGGCCGTGGCCCATGCAACTGGTAGTACCCAGTGCCGTCAGGGCTGCTGTGAGGATGCTCACAATCACCTGAATGACGGTCTTCCAAGTTTCCTTTTTCATAGCATCAGATTTTTAAGGGTTAATACTCAGGGTTCACGTTTCAAGATGCAAGAGGCTGAGGGTGTCAGCCGTAGGGACGTCTGCCCTCAGACCTCTTCCATCTTACATCGCCTAGTTCTGGTCGGCGTAGTCCCACTCGTCGGGCTCGGAGTTGATCTCCAGCACAGTGCCCTTGGTAGGCATCTGGAACGAGCCCGTGTAGGTTCCGTCGTTCTCAGTCAGCGTGATGCGGTTGCCGTTGACCTTGGCAATAGGCTCCTTGCCGTCCACAGGTACAACGCTGATGTTCACGTTAGAGCCGGAATGCACGTTGCTGTTGCTGTTGATCTCCTGCTCGCTGTCGTCCGTCACGGTTGACGTGCCGTTACCGTACTTGTAGATTACCAGTCGGTAGTCACCCTCGGTGCCGTTCTCCGAGCCGCTGTTGCCGCCCGTGTTGCCGCTCTGGCTACCACTGTTGCCACTCTGGCTACCGCTGTTGCCGCCCTGGTTCTGCGAACCACCCTCTGAGCCGCTGCCGCCCTGGTTGGTGTTGCCACCCTCCTGCGAACTGCCGTTCTCACCGTTCTGGGTGTTGCCACCCTCGTTCTCGGGGTCTTCCACGGTGCCGTCATCGTCGGAGGTGACGCGCTTCACAATCTCGCCGTTGCGGTCGTAGCAGGTGATCTGGATGGAAGTCCTTGACAACTCGTCCTTCAGTTCCACAGAGGGAACGAACACGATGCGACGGCTCTTGATGAGCGACGTCTTCACTTCATTCACATCTGCTACAGCCTTCGAGCGGACAGAGAAGCGCATGTTGCCAAGTCCGGGCAGAGGTACGCTGTGACCTTCAGTGGCCCAAGCCTTGATGACCTCACCTGCTGCGTCCCAACAGGCTTGCATCACACCCTCACTCACTCCGCTGCGCAGGGCAGCTTCCTTGATTACCTTTTGCTGTGCCAATGGAAGGTACAGCTCCGGGAGCATCACGTAGTAGTAACCTGGGGTCTTACCGATCTTCAGGTTCTGCTCCCTTGCATTGATTTTAATTGCCATAAATGTAAAAATTTAATAAGTTTATAAATATGTTTCTTGCCAATTCGGAAGCGTTTTTGCAAACCTTAGGCTTTGCACGTGCTAACCTTAAGGTTTTCAAGGTTAAACCCTAAGGTTTGCAAAGGTTGTATCACCTCTTCTTTGACACTACAAAGTTACGAAAAATTCCTGAATTATGCAAGTAATTACCAATATTTTCACACAGAAAATTAAAGTTTTTCTCGAACATTTTCAGAAGGGGGGAAAGAGCAAAAAAAGCGGACTTTTCACCCTCTCCGGACAGAGCGCAGATCTGCTCCGACCCGAGTGCCGAGGAGGGGGGAGAAATGCAGAGAGTAGGAAAGTTTTACGTGAGGGGGGAGATGGTGGGGATGGTTTACAGGAAGTATAAAAATAAATGCCTGAATCACCTACATATTATATAAACGATTTAGGCATTTTTTTGTAATATTCTATAGAGAGAACCTCACCATCCTCCCCCCTTACCCGCACACAGCATCTTCCTGCCGTTCACGTTGCTGGCGGACAGCATCGGCCAACACGACACGATACTTGGAAATTCCCCTAATCTTGTGAGGCTCGAACCCCATTGACTTCATAGCCCTGCCGATATTGACGACGTTATACGTGTTCCCGTGGAATCCTCGCAAGTTAAGCTCTCTCTGCAAGTCGCCGGAAGCATAGGCTTCGGCTGTGTCACTTTCAGACGGGTGACGGACAAAGGTACGGAGAGCTTCTACACAATCATTGGGAGTCATGAACTGTCTGTTGTGCTGGCTGATCCTCTGGCTTTCCTCATAAGTAGGTTTCGGTTCATAACCATGTTCCAGCAGATAGACAGCCTGAGCGTAGGCTCCTTCGTAATTGAGCGGGTAGTCGTGGATGTTCTTCGTACCAACCAGGTCGATACCTATGTAGCGACGGTTGCCCTCTGACTCACGGATAAACTGGATATAGTTGGTGGTGGCAATGGCCGATGCCATACGGCGGCGTACTTTCCGATAGTGACCGTATGCATCACGGAGATTCGTCTGGCCAGAGGTAACGAGGAACTTCATCATGTTGCTTTTCGAATCGCTGTTGATTGAAATCTCATCAAAGATGACCAGCAGCACCTCAGAGAATGTCAGCATGGTATCCGTGTTGATAGGGTCGTTGGGGCGTATTGCTGTCTGATACCTTTGTAGGCTTGGTGGCAGCGTGTGTTCTGCTATGAACGATTTGCCAATCTGTTGGGGACCGCAGAAGGTCGGCATCAACGGATTTGCATCAATCTTGCCTCTCCACAAAGCCACGATGCCTACAATCCACCGATGGAATATGAGGTCATACAGTTCTGCGTCAGCCAGTGGTCCGAACTCCATGTGCCCCACAAAGAAGTCATGGATGTGGTCAGGGTCGGTATCCGGGTTCCAAGGTTTCAGTGAGTTGAGCCACTCCAGGTGCGGGGCATAGTCGGGCGCAAAGTCACTGCTGTTGACCAGTGAGCGTAGTTCGTTGTCCTTGACGCGCAGCCCTGCTTCGCGCAGACGCGTCAGGATGGTGTCGATGAAGCGGTCATCCACTTCTTTCCATTCACTGCCGCCCTCGGAATACTCTGTCTTGCCACTCAGCACATTGTGCCGCCACTGGCGGTTCGTCTGCAACTGCTCCCTGATGGCCGTCACCGTAGCTTTCTGTTCCTCAGCTTTCTCCTTTTGCCCCTTTGGTCTGCGACCGCGAGGAAGTTTTAGTTCGATGCCGTGTCTCTTGGCATACTCGACAAGTGTGCCGAGGGACATGCAGTTCCTGCTTGTCTTCAGGCAGTAGGAGTAGTGCTTGTCGCACTCCGCACGGGAGTAGTTCGGAAAAAGACTGCTAATCAAATGGAAAGGTTCCCGACCGGCCTCGCCCTGTGAAGCACAGACGTAAGCAATCTCGGTCCATTCTTTCTGGTCGGGCGTGATGTCGATGCCCGTGTCGTGGATTTGCTGTGCATATAGCTCCAGCTTCTCCTGTTCTGTAAAACTTCTCATTTCTGTAAATATTTAGGGTTTATATAACAAAATTCATCGTGTGGCAGGAAGCACAGGCGGTTTACATTTGAACATGCTGGGTCGGCCTGTATGCCGTACTCGAAACCAATGTAGCGACTCAGTGCCGCATACTGTTCAGCAAAGGTCAGTCCCATGCACCACTCAGGCAGCTCTGCCCACCATTTGCAGCCCAAGCCCTTTGGACTGACAAAGCAAAGCGCAGTTTCAACGTTCTGGTCTTTGATAAGCGTCTGTTGTATCTCCCGAGCCTCTTCCGTCGAAGAAAGGTCGTCGATGTCGAGCACGATGTATTTAGACCGCGTGATGAGTCCTTGTGCTGAGCCATAGCTGAAAGTACCAGCTCCAGCCACAGAATCGAACTCACGCAATTTGAAGTCGCGCAACTCCTGGTCTGAAGCCTCAGGCATGATGCGCCGCAATTCTTCCGTCTGGCACTTCGCGCGTACAGATATTATATAATTATAAGTCCACAGGACGTCCACTGTTTGTTGTGGAGTTGTAGAGGGCGCCCATTTGCCCAGTTTCTTGCTGAAGTATCCCTTTCCGAAGTAAGTGAACCCGGAATGTTGTTTGTCATTTACGTATATCATATCCATAAACAATAATATTTTAAATTTGATGCTGCGAAGATACAACATTTTTAGACATCTACAAAGGAATAATACGAATATTGGTTTACAGCTGAAAATACTAAATTACAGCAATTTATGTCATTCCATAAAATGGTTTTTACAACATTTAGGGATACTGTTGTGGAGTGCCGAATAAAAATTTTACAGAAGGGGGTTATCCGTAAAAACTTCCATGAAAAAAGTTTACAGGGAGCATAAAATCCTGTAAAAAAAAAGACAGATTTTCGAAGAAACCTGTCAAAAGAGAAATGAACTGTAAAACGGAGTTATGCAGCATCGGCCTGCTTTGGCAAATGCTGAGCAAAATTGTTTGCCATCTCTTGCATAGGGATATGGGCATTGTAGCAGAACTTTCGCTCCCGGCAAACAGCCTGCCAAGATGGAAACAGGTAGTCCCCCTTGTACTGCTCTTTCAAGTAGAGATAGAACTGCTTCTCGTTAGCCTCGTCTATAACCTTCTTCCCTTCATCGTCCATCCTGCTGACGCCGCTCCATTTAACTAGATAAACCATTTCGCGGGCATCATACGTTCCTATCTTACCTTCCGCTTCAGCTTTCTTGCTATGCTTGAAGGGAATATGAAGAGTGTCAAGTCTCGGAATCAGGTCACACACCTTGCGTCCCCACTCTGGATTATGAGCCCACAGGACTGATGCTTTCTCGTCAAGACCATATTGGCTACCGGATGCAAGCCTGTACATATAGGCTTGTTGCTTCATCCACTTCCTGTCGTGGGCATGATAGTCCTTTGCAAGCCATTCTTTCATGGGGCGGGCATTCCTCCTACGTTCTTTCAATTCCTCATCGGGAATCAGCTTTACTTGGCCAAAAGTGTCAAACACATCGCGGACACCATGAAGCACCTCATCGCAGCTTTCCTCGAAAATCTTCTTTAAAAGTTCGTAGTCACCTCTGACCATCTTCTCCTTGCGAATCATGTCCTTGCAGACCTTCAGTGTCGTAACCAAATGATAGAAGAAGGCGGCCATTTCATGAAGCAATGTTTTCACCAATTCAGAATACACCTCCACACTAAAGAACTGACCATAGAATATGCTGAATCTAAGGCGCGAATAGTCCAGAGTAGGAACAATGTTACACTCCTTCCGTTGTCTTACTACAGGACAAAACTTGCGAAATATCTTCATGCTGCCTGTTATGGTCGTACCAATGCGACGGATGAGTTTCTCTGCCACATGGAAACATTCATTGTGATCAGTTGCGTAACTCTCGATGAAGTTCTCCGAGAACTCCACCAAGTCCATCGACTCAATGTTCAGCCGTGCCTGATATATTCGCACAAGATTCAACGTCTGCTGAAGCTTCTTCTCGTTGAACTTGCAGTCAATGATGGCATCCAGTACTTTCTGCTCCTCAAATTCACGTGCCGCCTCGTATATCTGGTTTAGACCAGTCTCGTCCCTCTGGACAATAGTTGAATAATTCATAATAAGTGTCTTTCATTAAATGTTTTTCCTGTAAAATTACCAAGCAAGCGTGTCTTCCTCTACTTTTTCTTCAACCGCATTCCTTATGAATGCATTAATGGAAATTCCCTCTTTAAGGGCAAGCATCGCCAACTGACGGTGAATGGCCGGGGTGAGACGCACGTTCAACACGCCTGTATAGCTCTTGTCGGGTTCTATGCCCTCGTCCTCGCAATAGGCCAGATAGTCATCTACAGCTTCGTGAAAGGCATCTGTCAATTCCTTGACACTCTCGCCCTCGAAGTTCACCAAACCGTTGATGCCTTCAATCTTGCCGAAGAAGACATGGTCCTTGTCACTATAGTTCACCGAACCTAAATAACCTTTGTATGTCATTGTATTCATATCCGAATCCTCCTATGCTTATTTAATATAACCTGCTTCGCGTAAATCCTCCAACACCTGCTTCATAGCATACTCCTTCACAATATTGCCAGGATGTGGCTTGTGTAGCATGATAGGGCGCTTGTTACCGTTCTTGAAGATGACACGGGAACCGGATGTCCTGCCCTTATTGCCCTTTTCGTAGCCATAGCCCTCCAGCAGCCGTTGCATCTCCTCGAAAGTGAAGTCTGCAGGCATTTTAAGAAACCTTTCGCGTAACATTTCTTTTGTTCCCATTTGCCAATTCTATTTTATGCCTGCAAATGTAACTAATTTTTAGTTGCCATCCAACTTTTCTTCCAAAACTTTTGCTCTTTCAGAAAGAAATCGTACCTTTGTACCACGTTCGGGGAGAAATCCGGACTAACGAAGAAGCATTTGCTATTATTTCGCGTTAAGCCAAAAATGCGTCGGAAACATTAATTGGAATAAAACGCCACTGAAATAATACTTAATCGTAACTTTGACTTCGTCGAAGTTACTTCCGCTCGAAAATGAAAAGAAAAACAAGCTTTTCTTTTGTATTTTGCTCGCTTAATCGTAACTTTGACTTCGTGTTTAACTGATGGCTATATATTATGCAACAGCAAATTCTGCATCTCCTGTGTACTGCCGGCACGTGTCGGCTCCATTTCTCCGGGCATGAGCATACGCTCACTCCGGGGTGTTGCATGATAGCTATGGCCAGTCATGTGGGACGCATCCAACCCTCAGAGGACTGCCAGCTTTATCAGCTCTTTCTTCCTGCCGAACTGCAGGCCAGTTGTATGCCACACAGCAGTTACGGAACATGCGGATGGCTGCATCTGTTCATGCATCCTATCTTCCATTTGGAGGGAGAGGCACTGGCTATCTTGGAACACGATTTCAAGGATGTTGCTTTTCGCTCGGAGCATACTCCGGAGGCATATCGTGGTGAGGCTGTTCTGGAAAGTATGCGGATGCTCTATTTGGATGCTATGAGTGCCCATGCTGCTCTTTTTGAACGTGAAGAAACTACGCAACGGGCTGCCGACATCATGTCGCGATTCATCCAGATGCTAGAAAGTGGATGCTACCGCGAGCACAGAACTGTTGCCTATTATGCCCAGGAGCTCTGCGTGACTCCCAAGCATCTGCACAAAATCTCCACACAGGTGAGTGGACGCACACCCAGCTACTGGATACAGCAATTCACGGTAATGGAAATCAGGCATCTGCTGATACATAGAAAACTCACGGCTAAGGAAATTGTGGAGAAGATGAATTTTGATAATGTTTCGCATTTTAGCCGCTATGTGTCTGAGCATCTTGGAGTTAATCCGTGTAATGTGAAATAAAGATATACCCTGGTTCCTTCCGAAGATAGAGAGAAGGAGAAATATTGGTAATACCCTGCGAAATTTCGGTTTGGCAGGGTACGTACTTTTTTGATACCTTTGCACCCGTATTTATCAATATTTTATCAATCAAACACATTTAGTTATGCAAATTCGTACATTTTTGCTTTTGGGTGCCAGTGCTGCCTGTCTTTCCCTGCAGGCCGAAACACAGAATGAAGGTATTCAAGACTCCACTCAGATGAGTGAGGTTGTAGTTACAGGAACACGTAATGCTACAGATGTTCGTCATCTCCCCATGACCGTCAACACCATCAGTCGCGAACGGCTTACAGCCAACGAACGAAGCAGCGTACTTCCAACCATAATGGAGGAAGTGCCCGGTGTGCTTGTCACCAGTCGCGGTATGCTTGGCTATGGTGTCAGCACGGGTGGTTCCGGCAGTATCAATGTGCGTGGTCTCAGTTCTGGAGCTGGACAGATGTTGGTGCTTATTGACGGACATCCACAATATCAGGGCATCTTCGGGCACGGTATTGCTGACAGCTACCAGACGATGATAGCCGATAGGCTAGAAGTGCTTCGCGGCCCTGCTTCGCTGCTCTATGGTTCCAATGCGATGGGCGGCGTAGTGAACATCGTCACCCGCCAACTCGAGCCCGCATCTGATGGCAAAATTTTGCAGCATACTTCCATCAATGCAGGTGCAGGAAGTTATGGCACGGTGCAGGTGGAGGGCAGTAATCAGCTGCGTGCAGGTCGTTTCACGAGCACCGTTGCCGCGCAATACCAGCGCAGTGATAACCACCGTCCCAATATGGGCTTCGAGCAGTACGGCGGTTTCCTCAGTCTTGGCTATCAGATTTCGCAGAACTGGGATGCAAAGGCAATGGCAGACATTACTCATTTCAACGCCAGCAACCCGGGTACCGTCGCTGTGCCTAAGCTCGACAATGACCAAAGCATCACACGCGGTTCTGCCAACCTTGTCCTCGAGAACCACTACGACAGAACAAGTGGTGCCTTGAGCATCTACAATAACTACGGCAATCACCACATCGACGACGGTTACAATGCGGTAGGTGGAAAGCCGCAGACCGATTATTTCCGTTCGCGCGATGCCGTGGCAGGCATTTCATGGTATCAGAGCGTTCTGGCAACGGCCTCCACACGTATCACTGCTGGCATTGACTATCAGCACATCTACGGAAGAGCCTGGTATGAGGACAAGTTGACGGGGACTACCGTCAAGACCCAACAGCGTCTGATGCAGAGTGCACACGACCATGCGAATGAAGTGGCAGGCTATGCCGACGTCCGCCAGGAGATAACCAGATATGTGACGCTCAATGCCGGGCTTCGTTACGACCATCATTCCACTACGGGCGGCGAGTGGATTCCACAGGCAGGACTCGTCGTACGTCCTATCGAGACAGGCGAGTTCAAGTTCATGTTCAGCAAGGGCTTCCGTAATCCGACAAACAAAGATAAGTATCTCTACAAGCCCGCTAATGAAGAGCTTTATGCCGAGAGCATGCTCAACTATGAAATCAGTTGGCGTCAGCGTTTGCTCGACAGTCGCTTGAGCTACGGCATCAACCTTTTCCTCATCGATGGCAGGAATATGATTCAGACAGTGGCAATGAAAAACATCAATACCGGCGAGTTCCGCAACAAAGGCGTGGAGGTAGAGGCTGCTTGGCGTGTCAATAACCATTGGCGGCTCAACACGAACCACAGTTACCTGCACATGGACAAGCCCATTGTCGGCGCACCCGATTACAAGGGTTATCTCGGAGCCGATTGTGTATATGGGAAGTTCACGGCTGCGGCAGGCCTGCAACAGCTTGTAGGTCTTTATACCGCAACTGGAGCAAATGAGAAGCAGGAGGATGCTACTTTGCTCCATATCACTCTTGGCTACCGTATTTGTCCTCTGCTCAAGATATGGGCAAAGGGTGAGAATCTGCTCGCTCAGGAGTATGAAATCAATGAAGGTTACCCTATGCCTAAGGCAACCTTCATGGGTGGCGTGACGATCGACATCTGAAAAGAAGCAAGATAAAAGCAAAACAAGCCTCGCCGTCCATGTGATATGAGTTAGCGGGGCTTGTCCTTCTTAATTCTTGATTCTCTTTTATTGTTTTCGCACGGGACGGACGCTTTGACCGAAGTCGCGGGCGTCGCGGTCCCATTGGATGTCGTCCGAGTCGAAGGACAGGCTGCACGCGTAGTTGCAGTTGATTGTATAGAGCGAACGAGACCAGTAGCAGCCGTTGTAGCCAAATTTGCTATCTGCACAGTACTTCGTTGATGTAAAGGGACGGTCTTTGTCGTATTGGTACGTTTCATGCCTGAAGTTTTTCTTCGGTTTCGTCTCGCCCCAGGCGAAGTATTCGCCATATTCCTCTGGACTGTTTGCACCTACATTGCATGTCGCCCATAGAGTGCCGGAAGGCAAGCCAAGGTCAACGTATTCATGTCCTTCAAAGGTGTTCTGTGCTTGCCCGGTCACTGCAACGAGAGCAATCATGATAGTGATGATGGTTTGCTTCATGTTTAGGTTTGTTTTATTCTCCGAAGATTTCCGCCAGCTTCTCATCAAGCATGTCGCCGCGCAGGTCGATATCAACAATCTTTCCTTCACCGTCCAAAAGGATGTTGGCAGGAATGCCCTTGATGTCGTAAGTCTTTGCGCCGAGGCTGTCCCATCCCGCAAGGTCGCTCAGATGCACCCAAGGCATCTTCATCGTATTGATGGCATGAAGCCAAGCCTCTTTGCTCGTGTCGAATGAAATGGCGACGATGTCAAGTCCCTTTGCGTGGTATTTATCATAGCAAAAGGACACATAAGGCATCTCGGCACGACACGGGCCACACCACGAAGCCCAGAAGTCGACGAGCACATAGCGACCTTTGCCGCACCATTCGCTCAAGCGATGTTCATGGCAATATCTGTGAATTTGTTGCCGATAGCGCGTATCGTCTGACTTGCCAAGAATTCCTGGTGTTCGCCTTGCAGCTTTGCCAAATGTTCCTTGGCTTCCTGCATGGCGGGATGATTCTCGTATGGTGCTCCTGAATAGAATATCTTTTGAAGGTCGCCGATCGAAAGTCCTTGGTAAATCATCGGCACGAACAACGTGGGAAGCTTCGAGTCGAGATTGTCCATCACTACCTTGCGCATTAGTTTGAAAAAATTCCCCTTGTTATCATTCTTCATACAATCCACCATGCCTCGAAAAAACTCGTTCATTCCGATGGAACCCTTCGAACCTTTGACTGTGCCAGCGATGAGGTCAACTTCAGTGGGAATGCTATCCACCCTGACAGCAACCACGTCATCCATCTTTTCCTGTTTTGCCGATATGTCGGAGACGAAGAAAAGAACATACACACTGTCAGGCAAAACTTCCCTGTATTCCCATTTGCCGTCCGTGACAGCGATACTGTCTGTTCCGCCGCTACCGTCCAAGTTTTTACAGATGGAGACAGATTTTGTCTCTTTTGGAGCAATGCCGCATATGCTGACTTTTGTCTGAGCCTGCCCAATGATTGCGAAAAAGGCAAGCAGGATGGTGATGGTTTGCTTTTTCATAAATAAATTCATTTTCAGTTATAATTTTTAATTGTTATTTGTTCATTTCTCATTAATTTTTCGTACCTTTGGTCCCGAAAATCAAAACTTCCTGAGATTCTTATGCAAAGAGCTAACATCAATGCCAACGGTCATGTTGTAGAAGTGCGCTATCAAGGTACTTCTGGAGACTTTCTTTCGCTTACGGACATTGCGCTGTATCGTACAATAGAGAATCCTGGCTATGTCATTCAGAACTGGATGCGCAACCGAAATACCATCCGCTTCTTGGGACTTTGGGAACGGCTGCATAACACGATGTTTAATTGCCTCGAATTCGAGGCAATTGAAAGCCAATCGGGTTTGAATAGTTTTGCTCTTACACCTAAGACATGGATAGAGAGGACAGGAGCCATCGGGATTCAATCGAAGCAGGGACGCTATGCTGCCACGTTTGCCCATCAGGACATCGCTTTCGAGTTCGCCTCGTGGATTTCGCCTGAGTTCAAGCTCTACATCGTAGAAGATTATCTGCGATTGAAGACCGACGAGAACAGCCGCCTGTCGTTGAACTGGAACTTGAGTCGTGCGCTGACGAAGATTAACTACAGGATTCATACGGATGCTATCAAGACACATCTTGTGCCGGAGGATATTTCCGCCCGCGCCAAGTCCTTCATTTATGCTAATGAAGCTGATGTGCTGAATGTTGCCCTCTTTGGCATGACTGCTAAAATGTGGCGCGACAGTCATCCCAACAGCAAGGGGAACATTCGTGATGAAGCTACCTTGAAGCAACTGATTGTATTGGTGAACATGGAAAGCATGAATGCTGAGCTTATCAAGCTTGGGCTGCCGCAATACGAGCGGGCTATCCGGCTTAACCAAATGGCAATAGAACAGATGAGCTCGCTGAATTCGGGCAATCAGCTCGGGCTTGAAGAACTGAAGTAATCTCATCCCTCTCCCCTTCTGGGTCGAGAGGGATGATTGTTTCAGTATGTCATGTTGGTGGGGCACTGTTTTTATTTATTTTGCCTTTGTCCGCGCTTATTTTCTTTTGTCGTTGAACGCAATCAGATATTCTCAGCGCGTTTTGACTCGCACAGG
>JAGCNQ010000175.1 GCA_017645845.1 Bacteroidaceae bacterium | reverse complement strand
TTTCCTGCCAAAGAAGTACTTGCTCGTACCTGTAATGTCCATTATCCAGGCAATCAGTAGGCTTCCTGCAACGCAGAATACAAGCGAGACAAGCAGGAAGATGATGCCTGTGGGGTCGAACTGCAAATAGGGAACAAACCTCTTGCAGAGAACGGTAAAGATGGGGGAGAAGACATAAAGGGGTAGGCTGTTGCGGCCTAGGAAAGAGACCCCCCAACCCCCTTTAGGGGGAGTATTTCTATACAGCCAAAGCAGGGAGGAGATGGCAAAATAGAAAATCAAAGCTCCATTGAGGCTTGCCTGACTGGGGTATTTTGAGAAACAGGCAAGCAAGGCAAAGGCTATGACGGAAAGCTTTGTGGGCATGAAGAAGTTCAGGAAGTCCTTGCCTCTTTGACGAAGTACTGCTCCTGCAAGGAAGTAAAGGGAAGATGAGAACGACAGGATGCCGAAGATGTGAGCCAAAACATAATAGACAATGCCAATCAGGAGGAAACGTGTTACCATTCCTCTTTGTACATTATTATATATATAGTAGTACAGACCTCCGCACAGAATCAAGGCGTGCAGGTACCAGTAGGGACCAAGAGGATGGAGGAAGAGAAGGTGGGAGAAGACGGCTGGGGTGAGGTAGCTGATGTGCTCGTTGATGGGCAGGAGCGAGGCCATGATGATGTAGCCGCTTTCCATAACTGCATACGGCACAGCCAGCCACAGGAGTGTGCGCAGGAAGTCCTTAGGAGCCTTGCCGACATTCATCAGGTAGCCTGAGATGAACAGGAAACCAGGCATGTGAAAGGTATATACCACCTGCTTGATGTAGGGGTGCAGTTGCTCGAAATACACCAGATGGAAACTGATGACGAGCAGGATGAGGACTCCCTTCAGATAGTCAAGTTCCAGAATGCGTCTCATTTTGGTTTCTTCGGCAGTTTCTCAATGGCGCGACGCAATGAAGGAGTAAGTGCAGGGATGCCATGAGTGGTGGCAAAGTTCTCGAGTTGTTCGAGCGTCATAGACGATTTGTACGTTTTCTTTAGTTCGTTCTTCTTTGCCTTGAACTCTTTGGAATCGATATAGGCGTGCTCGGTGGCGTAGGTCTCGATGATGAACTTCATGCGTCCCTTGTTGCCATTCCATTCCCAATGGTCTGAGGACATTACAAGGTCTGCCACGCTGGAGTTCCCTGTCTCATCGAGATTGAATACTTCGTTGAATTCGTAGTCGTATTCCCTCTCTTCCCGGGCTTTGAGCAGGCGTTCTTGTCCGAGCGCTTTATTGCGGTACATCTGCATCTTGCCAGCGTCGAGCGTCATGTGTACCTCGTTCTCTTCGGTTTCGATAAAGCCTACAGTTCCTTCCGGATTGCTGACTCTTTTCCTTCCCTTGCCTTCGTCGGTCAGCGTAACAAAGTAGTATTCGATTGATTTGCCGCCCTTCAGAAAGTCACCTGCTCCGCTCTTATGTATCTTGCCGGCCTTGAACTCCTGTGCCCTTGCGCCCCAGGTGATGGCAATACCATTGGTAAGGCTGAACTCACCGTGGCTTTCAAGATAGCTTCCGCTTTTGACTTTCTTCTTCTCTTTATCATATGCATTGGGCATAATGCCTGCGAGGTAGTAGCGAAGAGAGTCGTTGGCGAAAGCATATACCCTGTAGTAAGTCTCAACATAGATATAAGGCTTGGGCATTATGACAATCTCTGCAAGGTTGTAGTCAAGATCTTCCATCGTGACTTTACCATTTTGCAGAGACGATACATCCACCAGTTTCGACTTGTAGGCGACATGTGTGAGTACTACTCTCTTTTCCCCTTTCAGGTCCGCAATCACTCCCTCCAGGCTGGTCGTGCCAATCATGTTACCTTCTTCGGTTAACACACTCACCAGATGAATACTATTGCCATCAGTATCCACCACCTCTAATCTTTGTGCTTGTACACCTAAAGCTGTCATCAGGCAGGCTGCCAAAATCAAATGAAGTTTTCTCATCTTTTTACCTTAAACTATATATGTATGTTTCCAGCACGCAAAGTTACAATTAATTTCTTAAATCATAATTCTTAATTGTTAATTTCTTTGTATCTTTGCAAAAGAATCCATCATAAAACAAAGAAAACATGACAAAGCGACAGTTCTTTTTCCTACTCCTGCTTCTTGCTCAATTATCAATTATCAATTATCAATTGTCAATTGTCTTTGCGCAGACCATCAGTATCACCACCGACCACACACAAATGGTCTTAAAGGTGAACGATGCCAAGCGACTCTATCAGACTTACCTGGGTGAGCGTCTCTCGGAACAGACCGATCTCTCGCAGCTCAACATGCCACAAGCGGGTCTCAGTAGTTCCTGCATCAAGGGTTTGGAGGCCTATCCCGTGATGGGCACTGAGGACTATTACGAGCCGACTCTGGAGATTCGTCATGCTGACAGCAATCCAACCAGTGTGCTGAAATATGTGGAGCATTCCCAGCAGGGCAATGAGACAAAAGTCGTACTTCGCGACGAACTATATCCTGTAGAGGTGACATTGTATTATAGGACCTTTCCGCAGGAGGACATCATCCAACAATGGGCAGAGATTAAGCAGGAGGAGAAGGGCAAAGTCTATCTGGGTCGCTATGCTTCTTCTATGCTCTATTTCGAGGCTCCGAGTTACTATCTCACCGAGTTTGCTAGCGATTGGGCCAAGGAAATGCAGATGCTGAGTCAGGAGTTGAAGTTCGGTAAGAAAGTCGTTGACAGCCGTCTGGGCACCCGTGCCAACCTGATGGCACAGCCTTTCTTCGAGGTAGGTCTGGGGGAACCTGTGCGCGAGAACGAGGGGACTGTCCTTATGGGAACGTTGGGTTGGACAGGTAACTTCCGCTTCACCTTCGAGGTAGATAACCAGCACGTTCTGCGTGTCATCAGTGGTATCAACCATGATGCGGGTACTTATCTTTTACGGAAAGGAGACATCTTCCGCACGGCGGATTTCTATTTCACTCTTTCTACGAATGGAGTGGGAGAGGGTAGCCGCAGGTTCCAGCGATGGATGATGAACCACCAGCTCCATAAGGCTAAGGATGACCGTATGACCTTGCTCAACAATTGGGAGAACACTTACTTTGATTTCGACGAGGAGAAACTTGTTGCACTCTTTGGAGAAGCAAAGGACTTAGGAGTCGATTTGTTCTTGCTCGACGACGGATGGTTTGGGAACAAATACCCTCGAAAGGACGACCATGCAGGCTTGGGCGACTGGGAAGTGACGCGCGATAAACTGCCGAACGGCGTTCCATATCTGGTGAAGAAAGCCAAGGAGAATGGCGTGAATTTCGGTATCTGGATAGAGCCGGAGATGGTGAATCCTAAGAGCGAACTGGCCGAGAAACATCCCGACTGGATTATCCAGTTACCTTCGCGCCAACCTTATTATTTCCGCAACCAGATGGTGCTCGATCTTTGCAACCCTGAAGTGCAGGACTTCGTCTTCGGAGTAGTGGATGGTTTGATGCAAGAGAATCCGGACATCAAGTTCATGAAATGGGATTGTAACTCGCCCATCACTAACATTTGGTCGCCCTATCTCAAGGAAAATCAGGGCAACCTTTACGTCGATTATGTCCGCGGTCTCTATAGTGTTCTTGACCGGGTACAGGCCAAATATCCCGACCTTTACATGATGATGTGCTCGGGAGGTGGCGGGCGTTCCGATGTGACAGTCCTGCGCTATTTCACTGAGTTCTGGTGCAGCGACAATACCGATCCTATCGAGCGTCTCTATATACAATGGGGCTACTCTCAGTTCATGCCTGCCAAGGCAATGTGTGCACATGTAACCGAGTGGAACCGACGCACCAGCATCAAGTTCCGCCTCGATGTTGCCTTCCAGGGCAAG
>JAGCNQ010000174.1 GCA_017645845.1 Bacteroidaceae bacterium | reverse complement strand
TTCGACATCCTCGAGGGAGAACCCTTCGAATGCCCCATGGAGCCCTTCGGCGGCATTGAGCAATTGGCTTGGAGCCCTGATTCAAAGTCTATTGCCTTTACTTGTCGCTGTAAGACCGGCTTGGAATATAGTATCTCGACCGATAGCGACATCTTCCTTTATGAAGTTGAAGCTCGCGACCTTAACAATATTGAGCACACAAAGAACCTGTGTAAGCAGTTCAGAGAGTTTGGTATACTTGGCTGCAATGAGATAGCTTATCATGGCGATGGAAAGCAGTTGAATCCCACCAAGACACTGAAAGAACAGGAAATCAACGTTAAGCATAAGGGTGAGAACGTCGGCTATGACCTCAATCCGAAGTTCTCGCCCGACGGACGCTACGTGGCTTGGCTGTCGATGGAGCGCGACGGCTACGAGGCCGACCGCCAGCGCCTCTGCATCTACGATATGAAGGAGAATACCAAGACCTACGTTACAGAAAGCCTCGATTCCAGTGTTGACGACTTCTGCTGGGCGCCTGACTCCTATACATTATATTATATAGCTGTTTGGCACGCCACGGAGAACCTATACAAGACCAACCTGAAGGGAGAGGTGAAGCAACTCACCAACGACTGGGCGGACTTCGGTTCTTTGCAGATGCTGAACGACAAGCAGGTTCTTGCCGAACGTCATAGCATCACAGCTCCGGCAGACCTTTATGTGGTTAACCCTGGCGACACCATTGCCGACACCAAGGTTACACAGATTACCGAGGTCAACAAGGACATCCTCGACCAGCTTGCCAAGCCGACGGTCGAGCAGCGTTGGGTGAAGACCACCGACGGGCTGGACATGCTCTATTGGGTTATCCAGCCGCCACACTTTGACCCCTCGAAGAAGTATCCCACCCTGCTTTTCTGTGAGGGCGGACCGCAGAGTGCCGTCTCGCAGTTCTGGAGCTACCGCTGGAACTTCATGATTATGGCTTCTCAGGGCTATGTTGTCATAGCTCCCAACCGCAGAGGCGTGCCTGGCTTCGGACAGGAATGGCTCGAGGAGATTAGTGGCGACTGGACGGGTCAGTGCATGAAGGACTACCTCAGCGCCATCGACGATGCAGCCGAGAACCTGCCCTACGTCGATAAGGACCGTATGGGAGCCGTGGGTGCTTCGTTCGGCGGCTTCTCCGTCTATTATCTGGCAGGTCATCACGAAGGGCGCTTCAAGTGCTTCATCGCTCACGATGGCGCCTTCAACCTCGAGTCCATGTACACCGAGACCGAGGAGAACTGGTTCTCGAACTGGGAGTACGACGATGCATATTGGAACAAGGACCAGACCGAGCGTGCCCGCAAGACCTACGAGAACTCCCCGCATCGCTTCGTGGACAAGTGGGATACACCCATTCTCTGCATCCATGGCGAGAAGGACTACCGCATCTGTGCCACTCAGGGCATGAGCGCCTTCAATGCCGCCCGCATGCGTGGAATCGAGGCCGAGCTGCTCCTCTTCCCTGATGAGAACCATTGGGTACTGAAGCCCCAGAACGGCATCCTCTGGCAGCGCACCTACTTCGATTGGCTTGCCCGCTGGCTGAAGAAAGAGTAATTTAATCAGAGTAATCAGAATATTAATAATATGACTCAAGCAATTCAAAAGACCCTTCGCGACAGCGCCGGTATGCGCTGGACCGCTTTGCTGCTTTTGGCCCTCGCCATGTTCTGCAGCTACATCTTCATGGACATTCTCTCACCCATCAAGGACCTGATGCAGGAGACACGAGGCTGGGATTCCACAGCCTTCGGTACGATGCAAGGCTCTGAGGTGTTCCTCAATGTCTTTGCATTCTTCCTCATCTTCGCAGGCATCATCCTCGACAAGATGGGCGTCCGTTTCACCATGATTCTCTCTGCCGCTGTCATGCTCATCGGTGCCGTTATCAAATGGTACGCTGTGAGCGAGAGCTTCATCGGCAGCGGATTGGAGGCTTGGTTCACCAACAACCTCAACTACATCCCCGTATTCGACGAGCTGGGCGTCTCGCCTTTCTATGCCGGCATGCCCGCTTCTGCCAAGTTCGCAGCGTGCGGCTTCATGCTGTTCGGTTGCGGTTGTGAGATGGCAGGCATCACCGTCTCCCGTGGTATCGTAAAGTGGTTCAAGGGCCGTGAAATGGCACTGGCGATGGGTTCAGAGATGGCATTGGCCCGTCTGGGTGTCGCCACCTGCATGATATTCTCGCCGTTCTTTGCCCGCCTGGGTGGATATGTCAGCGTTTCACGTTCTGTGGCTTTCGGTGTGGTACTGATGTGTATCGCCCTCATCATGAGTATTGTCTATTTCGTGATGGACAGGAAACTCGATGCACAGACAGGTGAGGCCGAGGAGAAGGACGACCCCTTCAAGATAAGCGACCTCGGTCAGATCCTCACCAGCAGTGGCTTCTGGCTTGTCGCCCTGCTCTGCGTACTCTACTACAGCGCCATCTTCCCCTTCCAGAAGTACGCCGTCAACATGCTGCAGTGCAACCTGACGCTGACACCTCCCGCTGCAGACTCCTTCTGGGCACAACCCGACGTCACCATCGTGCAGTACATCATCATGCTCTTCGTCGCAGCAACTGGCTTCGCAAGCAACTTCCAGAAGAAGTCCGGCATGAAGTACGGCCTGCTGGGACTCAGCATCATTGCCCTCATCACATATTGTTATATGGGCTACATGCGTCAGTCTGCCGAGAGCATCTTCGCCGTCTTCCCACTGCTGGCCGTGCTGATTACCCCCATCCTCGGCTCCTACGTTGACCATAAGGGCAAGGCAGCCACGATGCTCGTACTGGGCTCGCTGCTGCTCATATTCTGCCACCTGACCTTCGCCTTCGTGCTGCCGCTGTTCAAAGGCTCTGCTGTAGGCGGCATCGTCATTGCCTACATCACCATCCTTGTGCTGGGTTCCAGTTTCTCACTGGTTCCCGCCAGCCTGTGGCCCTCCGTGCCCAAGTTGGTCGATGCCAAGGTCATCGGTTCCGCATACGCCCTCATCTTCTGGATTCAGAACATCGGTCTGTGGCTCTTCCCGCTGCTCATCGGCAAGGTGCTGGACGCCACGAACCCCGGTGTCACCGACCCCACGAAGTTCGACTACACATGGCCCCTGGTGATGCTGGCCTGTCTCGGCGTAGCAGCCCTCCTGCTGGGTCTCGTCCTCAAGGTCGTTGACAAAAAGAAAGGCCTCGGCCTTGAAGCTCCCAATATAAAGTAAAGGAGAGAAAACATATTAATCCCATACAACCAGTCGCAGCCTGAGCCGTTTCGGCCAGGCTGCGTTGCTATCTGTACGGAGGGCACCGTCAAATGCTCTTTTTTACCCAAGTATGCCAAGCATCTGATCTGCTACGCCCTCCGCCTGTGTCATGAAACAGGGCCTCGGGAGGTCTGTCAGATGAGACCTCGTCAGATGTGATACATGAGACCTCGTCGGATGTGACACATGAGACCTCGTCGGATGTGATACATGAGACCTCGTCGGATGTGATACATGAGACCTCGTCGGATATGACACATGAGACCTCGTCGGATATGACACATGAGACCTCGTCGGATTTTAGGATTATAAGTTCATCAACAATGGCCTCTCCAGAAAAACAAACAGCCCCCTGGCGAAAGTCAGGGGGCTGTATTTGTCTGAGAGGGTTACTTACGTCTCAGGCCCGCCATCCAGTACCCGAGGAGGTAAAGGATACCGAGAGCCATGACGAGGACGGCGCCTATCTGACCGATAGCATCACTGGCAAAACCCATGAAAAGCGGGAACACCATTCCACCAATAAGTCCCATGATGAGCAGGCCGCTTACCTCGTTCTTCTTTTCGGGAGCTGCCTGGAGGGCATGGGCAAAGATGATGCTGAAGGGATTGCCGTTGCCGAAGCCCATGAGGGCGATGGCTGCGTAGAGCAGAGCCTGCGTCTGTCCGAAGAAGAGTCCAACAGCTGAAACCGCCATCATCAGGACACTGATGAGCAGGAAGTTCCAGTCTTTCATGCGTGCCAGGATGAAACTTCCGGAGAAGCTGCCGATGGTCTTGAAGAGGAAATAGAGACTGGCGGCGTAGGCTGCTTCGTCGAGGGTAACGCCCAAGCGCTCCATCAGTATCTTCGGTGCCGTGATGTTGGTACCGACATCAATACCAACGTGGCAGACGATGGCGAGGAAGCAGAGGAGGACCGCTGCTCCGCCTGTCTTCTTGTTCGGAACAAGCAAAGCCAGGGCATCGGAGAACTGCCTGCCAACTCCCTTCTGCGCCTGCGGCTGAGGCTCCTCGTCGATGCGCGTACCGAAGAGCAGCAGCGTGGCAAAGATGCCGATAACGAGATAGATGGGGAAGAGAATGCGCCAGTCAAGTCCAAAGGAGGGAATTGTCTGTGTCGCTCCCCAGCTGGCGATGAGCGGTGCCATGAACGAACAGATGGCTTTGATGAACTGTCCGAAGGTCAGAGTGCTGGAGAGGTTGCCGCCCCGCATCACGAGATCGACCAGCGGATTGAGCGAGGTCTGCATCAGCGCATTGCCGATGCCCAAAAGCGAGAAGAAGATGAGCATCATGGGCAGGTTCGTCACCCAGAAGATGGGGATGACCATCGACACCAGAGTGATTACGAGGCTCAGCAGCACCGTCCGCTTGCGACCGATGCGGTTCATCAGCAGACTAGTGGGAATGCTGAAGATGAGGAACCAGAAGAAAACCAGCGAAGCGAGCATGTTGGCCATCGAGTCGCTCAGCCCAAGATCTGCCTTCACATAGTTGCTGGCTATGCCCACCATATCGACGAAGCCCATGGTGAAGAAGCATAGCATGACGGGAACGAGCTTTTTATTAAAGTTCATAGTTCACAGTTTAGAGTTCATAGTTATCGGGACTCCCCAGGGAGCAGGGAGGGGCCTTATTTATTAAGTTGGTTCAGCGCGAAGTTGTAGGCACCGAGGTTGATGGCTTTGCTGGCTCCCAGTTCAGATACCATGACAGCCACCTTACGCTGTGCACAGTAGAGCACCTTCTTGTCGGTATGGGGCACATCGACATAGACATCCTTGTCCTCAAGGAAGGCTGCACGCTGCTCCTTGTCCTCGAAGTTATAGACCTCGGACTGGAGCGTGGGCAACAGATTGCCGGAGAATGTTCCTGCGGGACGTGCGAACTCCTCCATCATGCCGGGCAGAATCCACTTCGAATTATATGACAGACCGCCACCAATGACCACGATGCCGTCCACGATGTTCAGCACATTCACAAGAGCGGCTGCACAGACCTGACCCAACTGACGGAAACTCTCCTGAGCGGCCTTCATATTGCCGGGACGGGTACCGTTGGCAATGTCGCCGATGTCCTTGGGAGTAAGGTCGCCAACCGGCTCGTGCGACATCTCAGCATACACACGGCGAACGGCACGGATGCTGACACTCTCTTCTGCAATCACGAAGGGATACATACCGTTGCGCATGCACCAGACATCACCACCGCAACCGTTATCGCCAGTCAGTAACACCTTGTCCAGTACCACACCGCAACCAAAGCCGGTTCCCAGCGTGATACCTACCATATTTTTATAGCGACGCTTGCAACCGGCCTCCTCCAGTGCCTTGTTAACACGAGGAAGGGCTCCGGCCAAAGCTTCACCGTAAGCAAAGAGGTTACCGTCGTTGTTCACGAAAACGGGAATTTTGAAGACGCTCTCCAAATAGGGACCAAGGGCCACACCTCCGCGGAAAGATGGGAAGTTGGGCAGGTCGCCAATCACACCACGCTCGTAGTCTGCAGGACCGGGGAAAGCAAAACTGATGGCAACAGGCTCGACATCCAGTTTCTCCTTAACGGTGGTGAAACCCTGCACAAGAGTTGCCAGACAGCCCTCGGTGTCGGTGGTTACAGCCTTCAGGCGAACGGGTTCTACAATCTCTTCGTTGTTGCAAATGGCAGAGAAAACGAAGTTGGTGCCGCCAGCATCCAGGGTCAGCACGATTTTCTTGTCTTTACTCATAATCTTAGATTTATTGGTTTTACTTTCGTTATCACTTTATGACGTTATGTTGTTATCACGACACCTTAGCGGCACGACTGCCTTATGCTTGCTTTTATCGTCATGCACTCGCCTCCGAGAGGTTTGATGGTGTAGCGCCCTATGCAGGCGGGGATGATGAAGGTCTCGGCATAATGCACCTCGAAGGGCGCGAACTTGCCTTCCGGACTCTCTATGAGGGCTGCCTCACCATCCACGAGGTTGAGGACATTCACGCCACCATCGGTGTTGTGCTCTACAGGACGAGAGAAGGTATGCCGGCGTGTCTCGATAAACTCGTTGGGATGCAGGCCTGTCCGCTCCTCCTTGATGCCGTCCTCGTCGCGAAGCACCTCAAAGTGGTTGGCGATTTCGGACATTACGAAGGGCGTAGTGCGCTCCCATTGAATGACGTGCTTTCCTCGCTCCACGTTAATGGGACGCGGTTTGCCGTCCAGACCGAGGCGGTTCCAGTCCCAGAGTTTGAAGGTGAAGATGCTGGGTGTACTGCTAATCTCGAGCACCATACTGTCGTGACCGGAACAATGTATGGTGCCGGCGGGTATGAGATAGTGGTCGTGCTTCTTGGCGGGAAGCTTGTTGACGTACTTCTCTGCATCGAACGATATTTCGCCGCGTTGCGCCGCACGCAGGTCCTCAATCATCTGAACCCTGTCGATGCCCTCCTTCAGACCCAGATAGACAACAGCATTGTCGGCGGCATCGAGCAGATAGTAGCTTTCGTCCTGCGTATAGGGCAAACCAAACTCGCGCTGAGCGAACTCGTTGGTAGGATGCACCTGTAGGCTGAGGTTGCCACCTTGCATTGTGTCAAGGAAGTCGAAGCGGATGGGGAAAGACTTGCCGAAGCGTGCCCAAACCTGTTGACCTAACAGTTCGCGACTATGAGCCAGTACAACATCCTGCGAAGGAAGTTCGAAGAGCACACCATCGGCCTCGAGATAGAGACTGTTCTCCTCGGGCACACAATCGAAGCACCAACCGTAGTTCGCTTCTTCGCGAGACAGGTCGCACACTTCCTTCATCCATTGTCCGCCCCAGGGAGCAGGGTCGAAGAAGGGCACCACGCGGAAGGGGCTGTGTGCTGTGCGCTCCAATCCTTGCCGCAATTGTGCGTCGGTTATCATCTTGGGGTCATCACGCTGGTTGGTATCTATCCAGAAGCTGATGCGACCGCTCTGCATCAGTTCGTCCTTGTAATGGTCGATGATGTTCCAGTCGTTGAAATAACCTCTTTTATATTGCACCGACGGACTGTCCTCGCGGTTGTCTATGCCGAGCGCTTTCACTTCATGCCGACGGAACCGCTGCTGAATCTCCCATCTCGCCATATCGGCATAAGCGACGGGGACCATTGAGTATTGTTGAGCGACGAAGGCCGCTCCAGTGCCCACAATGACAACGGGTTCGCTCCCCCAAAAGGGGGTTAAGGGGTCCGTTTCTCCCCCTAAAGGGAGTTGGGGGGGCCAGTACTCCTCCAATCTCACATTGCTCATGTACCCGAAGAGGACATCGTCCGTCATGAAACGTTCCGTGAGCTGTCGTAATTCTTCTTCCGGACGCATCAGCGAGCGTGTGTCAATGACTTTACGGCCCGTTCGGGCAAATGCTTCGAGAAAATCTTCTTCGTAAGTGCCGGTATAAAGGTCAATCGCCCAAACAGGGGCATCTGCCCAAGCTTGAGAGAGTGTGCTTAGGATGGCATCCCAGCCGCGAATGACCGATCCGTCGATGTGCGTGCTGGGCTGTTTGTCGTAATTACTTTTCCTCACCTTATTCCGGATACTGTATTCTGGTATGATAAACGGTACGGAGGCGGGCTCCGAGAACTTCTTTCGCTTCTTCTATCTCGCGGAAGGTGATGGCACACTCGCTGAAGCTGCCTTCATTGACCTGCGCTCCGACAATCTTCTCCACCATCGCATTGATACTCTCCTCTGTGTATTCCGGCAAGCTGCGCGATGCGGCCTCCACTGCATCTGCCATCATCAGGATGGCCTGCTCCAGCGTCTGAGGCTTAGGACCTGGATAGGTAAAGAGACGTTCATCGATGGGTGCCCCAGGATTCTCGTTCTTCTTGGAAACATAGAAGTAGCGTGTAAAGCTGCGGCCATGATGCGTAGCAATGAAGTCCCGTACAACAGTCGGCAACTTGTATTTGTCCGCAAGGCGCAAACCCTTCTCGACATGCTGAATGATAATCTGGGCGCTGCGTTCGTAGGGCAGTCCGTCATGCGGATTTTGTCCGTTCTGATTCTCGGTGAAGAAGACAGCATTCTCGAGCTTCCCGATATCATGATAGAGAGCCCCCGTACGAACGAGTTGGGCCTTGCCTCCTATCTTGTTGGCAACCTCTGCAGCCAGGTTTGCTACCTGCATACTGTGGTTGAAAGTACCATTGGCTTCTTCAGAGAGACGGCGCAACAGGGGATTGTTGATGTTCTGCAACTCAACAAGTGTGACGATAGAAGTAAAGCCAAATATGCGCTCAACAGGAATGAGCAGTAGATAGACAAGCATAGAAAGAATACCGGCTACCGTCAGGTATAAGTAGGGCATACGGCTGATTTCCTCGCTCTCAATTGCTGTTCCCCTTGCGAACTCCAGACAGAGATAGGTCAGAAGGGTTGCCAAAGTGACCAATACTGCAGTACGGAAGAGTTCATAACGCTGAGAGAGCTCGCGCAGTGAATATATAGCTACAAGGCCAGCCACAATCTGTGTGACAATGAAAGTGAAGGGTTGCGTGATCACGATAGCCGAAGCCAACACAGCAATGACATGTGTGACGAAAGCCGTGCGCGAATCCAGGAAAATACGCAGCATGATGGGCAGTACGCAATAAGGAACCATAAAGACATCGACCCTCGTATGCGCCATAGCGGTATAGGAAACAATCAAATAAGTAACGATGGGAAAGAAGAGCGAAAGGGTCATGACAAGGAGCATAGTACGAATATCGTCGAGATAGTCGCTGCGGAACTGCTGGAAATACAATAGCAGCAGTACGACAAGAATAGCTGCATAGACAGTTCGTCCGATTATCTGGGACACCTTTTCCTGTGTGCTGAGTTTGTTCTCCTGCTGGTACTGTTCCATAGACTGCAGAATACTATACACCTCATCATCGACAATCTGTCCCCTATCCACAATCTTCTGTCCCTGCCGGACGGAACCCGTGGTGCGAACCAAGCGCCCATCTATCTCCCTCTTCTGCTGCTCGCTTTTTTCCTTATCGTAGGTGAGGTTGGGGCTAACGTATTTCATTAAGTCAAATCCACGCAGATAGCTATGATTATAGTGAACTTTGTCCTCTTCGCGAATCAGGTATTCGTAAGCAGTTTTCTCGCTGAACAATTGGGAGAGGGACCGTTTGTTGGACTCGTTGCCATGAAAAATATTTACCTGCCTAGGCTTTTCTTTTTCGAGTTTCGCCGCATCCTCTCTTGTAAGGATGCCCGTTGAATAAATGTGACGGAGTTTCTCTTGCAGGTATGGCTGGAAATAACGTGGAATGTTAGCAGCCGAAGGAGAGTTTAAGTCCAGATGGAGCATCTTCAACTGTTGCTCCATGATACTCGTGTTCTGAGAGTAATATGGTTCATAGGATTGCCGCAAGACTTCCAGTTCTCGAGCGATGCTATCTGCAGATTTCAGGATGGGAAAGCTATCCTGCGAGATGAGGGCTTCATCGTCCCAGGGTTCGCCCCTCTCATAGCGATAGGTGGGTTCGCTCCCTATAGGCAACATGAAAACGACCAAAATGGCAGTTGCAATGAGGGAAAAGAGGATGCGATAGAGGTACGCCTTAACGCTTAGGCTGTGTTTATGATTGTAACGACTCATAATCGTAGTTCATAGTAATGAATTCACAGTTCATAGTTGTTGTTTGCAAAAATATAAAATAAATATGAACTATGAGCCTTGAACCTTGAACTTTTTTTCGTATCTTTGCACAAAATATAAACTATGAACTCATAACTATGAATTGTGAACAGAAAAAGGTGCGGGTTCGTTTTGCACCAAGCCCAACAGGTCCGCTGCATATCGGCGGCGTGCGTACTGCACTCTACAACTATCTCTTTGCTCGCCAGCACGGCGGCGATTTGATTTTTCGCATTGAAGATACCGACTCCACCCGTTTCGTGCCTGGAGCCGAGGAATATATCATCGAGTCATTCCGTTGGCTCGGCATCAATTTCGACGAGGGAGTCAGTTTCGGCGGAGACCACGGACCCTATCGTCAAAGCGAGCGTCGCGATATATATAAAAGGTATGTGCGCGAACTTTTGGACCGCGGAAAGGCCTACATTGCTTTCGACACACCAGAGGAACTGGATGCCAAACGCGCCGAAGTGGAGAATTTCCAGTACGATGCCTGCACACGCCTCCAAATGCGCAACTCGCTGACTATGTCGAAGGAGGAAGTCGATGCCCTCATCAGCGAAGGCAAGCAATATGTCGTGCGCTTCCTTATCGAACCTGGTCGCGATGTCATCGTAGATGATATCATTCGCGGTGAAGTGCGCATCAACAGTAGCATCCTCGACGACAAAGTGCTCTACAAGAGTGCCGACGAACTACCCACCTATCATCTGGCCAACATCGTTGACGACCATCTGATGGAGGTGACACACGTCATCCGCGGCGAGGAATGGTTGCCGAGTTCTCCCCTTCATGTCCTCCTCTACGAGGCTTTCGGTTGGGCTGACACGATGCCCCGCTTTGCCCACTTGCCCCTTTTGCTCAAACCCATAGGCAACGGCAAACTCAGCAAGCGTGATGGAGACAAGCTGGGCTTCCCCGTCTTCCCCTTGGAATGGCACGACCCCAAGAGCGGCGAGGTTAGCAGCGGCTACCGCGAGAAAGGCTATCTGCCCGAAGCCGTCATCAATTTCCTTGCTCTGCTTGGTTGGAGTCCTGGAGGTGACCGCGAAGTAATGTCGTTGGATGAAATGGTGCAACTCTTCGACCTGAGCAAATGTTCGAAGAACGGAGCCAAGTTCGACTACATCAAGGCTGCCTGGTTCAACCACCAATACCTCCTCCAGCAACCCGACGAAGCATGGGTGCCCGCCTTTGACAAAGTACTTCGCGAACAAGGCATTTCTGCTACACCAGAACAGGAGGCAGAGGTCGTGCGCATGATGAAGCTCAAAGTCATAGAATACACAGACGGTCAGGGACAGAAGCACAAGCGCAACATCAGCTTCGTCAGCGACTTGTGGCCCTTGACACGCTTCTTCTTCATCGCTCCTGAGACCTTCGACCCGGAAGACAAATTTATTCGCAAGAATTGGAAAGAAAATACAGCCTCGGAGATGCAGCAGCTGGCGGATGTACTTGCCGGCATTGAGGATTTCAGCGTTGAAGGCCAGAAAACTGTCGTAGATGCTTGGGCAGAACAGACAGGCATCAAACCCTGGAACGCTTGGCGCATCTGTCTCGTTGGCGAGGGACAAGGCCCAGATATGTACGAATTGGCAGCCTTCCTCGGCAAGGAAGAGACACTTCGCCGCATGAAACATGCTATCGTCACTCTCGGCTAAGGTTTAAGTGAAAGACAAGACACAAAAAGCATCCAGAACTGACGTATCTTATGCTATTATGACATCACCTTATCCCGAACTATGGTATTTTTTTCGATTTTTCTTGCAGGTATGATTTTTTTATGATAACTTTGCAAGCAGAAACTACGTGCAAATCATAATTTTTACCAAACATGAAACATTATCACTTGAAAAACATTTTTCTGTGTTTGTGCTTGTTCGCAGGCATAAATGCCTTCGCTTATGATGCAAAGATTGACGGCATCTATTACAATTTATCAGAAGGCAATGCAGAAGTAACTTCTGGAGGTTACATAGGGGAGGTTGTTATTCCCGCGTCAGTCACCTACAATGGGACAACCTACAGCGTGACAAGCATCGGAAGTGATGCTTTCCACGGTTGCGACACCCTCACGGCAGTCACTATCCCCAATAGTGTGACGACTATCGGCGACTATGCTTTCACCGGTTGCAAGGGTCTGACATCTGTCACTCTTCCTGGAAGTGTGACAACCCTCGGCGACTATGCTTTCGCCAGTTGTAATGCCCTGACTTCTGTCACTCTCTCTGAGAGCCTGACAGGCATCAGCGACTACGCATTCTACGGTTGTAGCGGTCTGACCGCCATCACTATTCCCGCGAGCGTGACAAGCATCGGTAACTCTGCTTTCTCTTATTGCAAGGGGCTGACATCCGTCACCATTCCTGAGAAAGTGACAAGCATCGGTAACTATGGCTTCTATAGCTGCAGCAGTCTGACCGAAATCACCATTCCCGAGAGCGTGACGAGTATCGGCCACGATGCCTTCTCTCTTTGTAGGAGCCTGACCGCCGCTACCATTCCTAATGGCGTAGAAAGTGTCAGCAGTTTTGCATTCTATGGTTGCCTCAACTTGGCTTCTGTCACTATCCCCGAGAGTGTGACAAGCATCGAAAGAGATGCATTCTCCTATTGCTGCAGTCTGACTGCTGTCACTCTTCCCAAGGATGTAACGAGCATTGGCAACTATGCATTCTACAATTGCACAGAGCTGGCCTCTATCAACATTCCTGACCAAGTGACATTCATCGGCGAGTATGCTTTCTATGGCTGCGAGGCCCTGACCGGTATCAATATTCCCAAGGGTTTGACGGAAATCGGTACCTCTGCCTTTACAAATTGTAAGGCTTTGACGGCCGTCAATATCTCAGATTTGGCAGCTTGGTGCAGTATTGATTTTGGAAGCGCTGCTTCTAATCCTCTTTCCTTTGCCCACAAATTATATCTGAATGGAGCGGAGGTTAAGGAACTGATTATTCCCGAAGGTGTGACAACCATCGAAAGCTATACCTTTACTGGTTGCACAGGCCTGACCTCCGTAACCGTCCCCGAAGAAGTGACGGGCATCGGTCAGAATACCTTCTCTGGTTGCACAAGCCTGGCTAACGTAAACTTACCCGCAAGTTTGACCACAATCGGCAAGGAAGCCTTCAAGAATTGCACCGGACTGGTACAAATCGCTTGCCGTGCACCCCAGACACCAACTGTCACAGCTGACGCTTTTGCTAACGTAGATGTCACTTCTGTTACGTTGGTTGTACCCTTCGATTCCGAGGAGCTATACAGTAAGCACAATGTTTGGGGACAGTTCCTGATAGAGGCTGATATTGACACCTTCGCAAAAGAATCCATCGAGACAGGCATTGGTTCTGCAAAAGTTGACGTTCTGACATCAGAGACTTATGACCTCAACGGTCGTCGTCAGAATGCTCTGCAGCGCGGTCTGAACCTCATCCGCATGAGCGACGGTTCTGTAAAGAAAGTATTGGTAAAGTAATTTATTAAACATATAAAAGACGAAGAGAGGCGCAATGCGTCTCTCTTCTTTGTTGTGTGCAGGAACCAAAAGGAACCTGAGTTTTCGCTTATCCGAGATAAGAGCGGAGCAGACTGTTGCGGCTGCCCGCACGAAGCTTGCGGATAGCTTTCTCGCGAATCTGACGGACGCGCTCACGCGTCAGGCCAAAGGTCTCGCCAATCTCTTCGAGAGTCATCTCCGGCTGGTTGTTGATGCCGAAACTGCGTTCGATAATCTGCTTCTCACGCTCGTTGAGGACACCCAAAGCACGGTCTATCTCGGTAGAGAGGCTCTCGCTGACCAGACCCTTGTCGGCCATAGGTGAATCGGGGTTGGTCATCACATCCAGCAGACTGTTCTCCTCGCCTTCGATGAATGGGGCATCCACGCTGACGTGACGGCCACTAGCCCGCAATGAGTCACTTATCTTCTCGGGCAACTCATTCACCAGCTCTGCCAGTTCGTCGGCGCTGGGTTTGCGTTCAAACTCCTGCTCGAACTTTGTCATAGCCTTCGTAATCTTATTGACGGCGCTGACCTGGTTCAGGGGCAGACGCACAATTCGGCTCTGCTCGGCCAAAGCCTGCAGGATGGTCTGACGAATCCACCAAACGGCGTATGAGATGAATTTGAAGCCACGCGTCTCGTCGAACTTCTCGGCAGCCTTGATCAGACCCACATTACCCTCGTTGATAAGGTCGGGCAGGGAAAGGCCCTGATTCTGATACTGCTTGGCCACACTGACCACGAAACGAAGGTTAGCTCGCACCAGTTTGTCAAGCGCACGACGGTCACCCTTGCGTATCTTTTGTGAAAGTTCCACTTCCTCCTCAACGGGAAGCAGGGCTTCACGACCAATTTCCTGCAAGTATTTGTCGAGCGATGCACTGTCGCGACTGGTAATACTCTTCGTTATTTTAAGTTGTCTCATATACCTAATTCGTTATTTCGGAGATTTAGCGCGCAAATATAGAACTTTTTAATTAAAAATTTCACATTGAAATGCTAAAAGATGTGAAAAAGATGTGAAAACGCACAAACTTTTCCAAATTAACAGCCTTTTTTGCCTCTTTTTACGCCTTTTTTGTGTAACTTTGCAGAAAGTTTTGAACTTTAAATCTAAATCATAAATAGTAAACAAACATTATGGGAACAACAGCAATTATTCTGATAGTAGTCGTTGTGCTACTGGTCGTTTGGGTTATCGGAATTTACAACAATTTGGTAACCTTACGTAACAATCGTGAGAACGCTTTCGCCAACATCGAAGTTCAGTTGAAGCAGCGTTACGACCTCATCCCCAATCTCGTAAACACCGTAAAGGGGTATGCCGAACATGAAAAAGGCGTACTGGAACGTGTTACTGCAGCCAGAACGGCAGCGATGGGGGCAACCACTTTGAATGAGAAGATTGAAGCAGAAAACGCTCTGAGCAGCGCTCTGGCAGGCTTGAAGGTCAGCGTAGAAGCCTATCCTGACCTGAAAGCGAACCAGAACTTCTTGCAGTTGCAGAGCGAATTGGCAGACATAGAGAACAAGCTGGCTGCCGTACGCCGCTTCTTCAACAGCGCCACAAAGGAACTCAACAACGGTGTGCAGAAGTTCCCCGCCGTGCTCTTTGCAGGAATGTTCGGATTCCATCAGGAGCCAATGTTCGAAGTTCCTCAGGAAGAACGCGCTACCATACAAAAAGCTCCAGAAGTTAAGTTCTAATGAACTACGTAGGCATCCATTCGCAACAGGTTCGGAACAATGCGAAGAGCCTGTTGCTGCTCGTCCTTTTCCCCTGCATCATACTCGCTGTGGTGTATGCCTTCCTGGCCTTTATGAATATGCAGGAAGTGGCAGACAGCTATCAGACCTCACACATGGAGTTTGATACGATGGCCACTAACGAAGCCTTCCTCACGGCGTTGCCTTGGGTAGTGGGCATCGTGGGCATCTGGTTCCTGATTTCCTACTTTTCAAATACCAGTATGGTGCGTAGCGCTACAGGAGCACGGCCCTTGGAGCGCAGAGAGAATCCACGCGTGTATAACATCGTGGAGAACCTGACGATGACCTGCGGTATGCCGATGCCAAAAATCAATGTCATCGACGACCCGCAGCTTAACGCTTTTGCCAGCGGAATCGACGAGAAAAGCTATACCGTCACCGTGACTACAGGCATCTGCGATCGCCTCAACGACGATGAGTTAGCTGGCGTTATCGGTCACGAACTGACGCATATCCGCAATCGCGACACACGTCTGCTCATCGTGAGCATCATCTTCGTCGGCATCATGAGCACGGCGCTGAGTCTGGCCATACGCGTATTGTGGAACACCTTCATCTATGGCGGAGGCAATCGCCGCACCAGTCGCGACAGCAAGAACGGCGGCACAGCCGTCATAGCGGTCATGCTGGTTGCTATTGTGCTGGCAGCTGTGGGATACTTCTTCACCTTGCTTACGAGGTTCGCCATCAGCCGGAAGCGCGAATACATGGCCGATGCAGGCGGAGCAGAGCTTTGCGGCAATCCCTTGGCTTTGGCCTCTGCGTTGCGCAAGATTAGCAGCGACCCAGGTCTGGGGCAGGTTGACCGCGACGATGTGGCACAGCTCTTCATCGTCCGTCCCCATCATTTCACTAGCGAGTTCACCAACATGATGAGCCGCCTCTTCAGCACACACCCCAGCACAGAGAGCCGCATCGCCTACCTGGAGCAGTTCTGATATATGTTCTAGCTAAGCAATTATCTTGGGAACGATTTCATAGGCACTGTCGTGATCACGACGGTGCCTTATCGTTTGAGTCTTGTGGGTTAGAACCGGTGTCACGAATCGTTACGGTGGTTTTGTCGTCTGAGTCTTATAGTTTTTGAAAGGGTGTCACGTTTCGTTACTCCCTTGTCTTTTGCATCCACATGCGTGGCAATAGCAAAGGGGGCCCTGAATCAGGGCGTCCTGCTGAACTTTCCCTTAGAATCGACGAGTCTGAGTCTATAGTTGGAACGATGGAGTAACGATTCGTTACCCCATCATTTCTATCCTCCTCTCCGTTTCTTGTTTTGGTGTTTTACGAAGGCATTATTCTTATGAGAAAATCGAGCCTTGAAGACCTCTGTTTCCAGCAACTAAAATTCTTTGAATTTTAATTACTCTTTTTAAGCCGTTCTGAGCGCGTTTCTCAGGTCGGGGTGATGCAATACCCCGAAGGGGAGAAAATCGATTTAAGGGGCATTTCTGCGCGTTTTGGAGGGTGTCTGTGTTTGGGTGACGTCTCAAGGATATGAATTTGTTCTCATTTTTTGAAAATGTCAACCGAATTAGGAAAGTTGTCAACAATTCTAGGAAAAGAGTCAACGTTATTAGGAAAAGTTGTCATGCGAAAAATATGCTGTACAACATATAAAAAATTAGAGGTTTTATTCGTAGACCGCAATGCCACTGTCGTACCTTTGCACTGGATTTAAAATCCAGCGCGAGCCTCGGCAGCGCTCGGGATAACCCAAATCCGGATTCGGTTCTCCTCTCGCTGGCACGAGCCTTGCATCGTCTAAAAAAGCAACGTGCGCACCTGCTTTGCAGACTCTCCGAGCCAACACTTGCACAATCCCGGGCAATGCACGTGTGGACTCCAGAGGAGGCAAAAAACCTTAACCTTGACGTTCTTGCGCACTTCGTTGCTCAGGCGGCAGAGCCGGAAGACCTTAACTAAAAACGAAAAAAACAAAAAAAAAAACGAAAAACGAAAAACTTGACGTTGACCTTGACGTTAACTGCGACTACAATCGCGCCTCGGTGCTAAAGCATCCGAGAAGTTCTTGCGTTCCAGTAGGTGCTCAGGCGGCAAGTCGGAGTCCTCCACACTCAACAATAAAAATAAATGAATTTATTTTGTATTGTCTTCGCTTATTCGTAACTTTGCAGACAGATTATATAAAAATAGGCGTTTCATCGTAAAAAAAATGACTACAATGAGGAAGTTTCTCTTGACGTTTGCAGCCTTGCTGCTTCTGCTCTGCCTGCCTGTGACGGCGGGGCGTATTGTGACGGATACCGTACACAGCCAAATCCTGAATGCCGACGTGCCCTGCAATGTGTATTTGCCCGATGGATTCGGTAGAAATGAAGGTCTGAAATACCCTGTAATCTACCTGTTGCACGGTCTGAGCGACGACTATCGTGCCTGGCGCGACAAAGGACAGATGCAGCTGGTGGTGGACGAACTTGTCGGCTCGGGCGAATGTGTGCCCGTCGTTATCATCATGCCTAACGCAGGCGGCCCCGATACACACAACACGTGGAACGGCTATTTCAACATGCCGGGGTGGTCGTACGAGGACTTCTTCTTCCAGGAGTTCCTGCCGGCCATCGAAAAGAAGTACCGTGCTGTGGGCGACAAGCAGCACCGCGCTGTGATGGGCCTCTCAATGGGCGGAGGCGGCAGTACGGCCTACTGTCAGCGACATCCGGAGATGTTCTCGTCCTGCTATGCGATGAGTCCCTGGCTCGACAATGAAAGCAACAACGTGGGGCCTGGCCAGCAGAAGGACAAACTCTACTATGTCTGCGAGGCCGTGAAGGAGCACAGTACGCTGCGTTTCGTAGAACAGGCCGATGATGCCACGAAGGAGAAGATGCGTACCGTCAAGTGGTTCTTCGACTGTGGCGACGATGACTTCCTCTTCGACCAGAGTGTCAAGATGCACCAACTGATGCGGGCCGCCCGTGTCCACGACGAACTGCGCATCCGCAACGGTGTTCACAATTGGGAATACTGGCACCAGGCACTCCGCATAGCGCTTCCCTTCGCCTCAAGGAACTTTGGAAAATAAAAATTGAAAAAGTGAAAAAGTAAAAAGGTGAAAAATTACTTTTTACCTTTTTCGCGATTTCATCGGGAAATTTTATATTTTTCTCAGCAGGAAGGTATGCTTTCGGGGGCAGTTCAGTTCGTAGATGCGGTCAACAAGGCATTCCATTTCCTGACGATAGGCTTCGCGCACTTCGGGGTGCACCATTTGGTCGTAGGTGCCTTTCTTGCTCGCTAACCAGGAATTGTCCTTGCTGAGTTCGCGGAACTTCTGTGCACCCTGCTCCGTATTGTCGTTGAGGTAGCCCGCAGGCATCATGAAGTCGTAGTTGACCCAAGCCCATTCACGGAAACGCCGCTCTATATCCCATCGCGTCTCGTTCAATGCCATCACCGCGAGGGCCTGCTGGTACTGAGGCGTATGGCGATACCGGGAGAGGTTGATGCCCACGGAGAGAGCAGCCGAGGAAAGAGTGTCGATGAGAATACCGTCAATCGTCAGCTCATAGCGGCCGCTCAGTCCCCCGACCGTCAGGTGCTCATCGCTCAGATCATCGATAAACGATGGGATGACCTTCGTGACCTCTACTGCGCCGTGCTTGAAGCCCCAGCCGTGTGCGATGGTGTCGAGGGGGAAAGGAAGGGAAGCAGCCAGACAGTCGAACTGCAGGGTGCCATCCGTCCGCTTCACTTTC
>JAGCNQ010000173.1 GCA_017645845.1 Bacteroidaceae bacterium | reverse complement strand
CGCGACTGCTATTGACCAGCAGACCGCAATCCTCTATCATACCATACTTGCATACTTCCTCGAGGCTGCCGCCTTGTGCACCTATGCCAGGCACCAGAAGAAATGCTTTAGAAGCAACCCGACGGATATCTTGGAACATCTCGCCACGAGTAGCACCTACGACGTACATCATGTTCTCGTCGTTACCCCACTCTTGACTCTTACGAATGACCTTTTCAAAGAGACGCTCACCGCTCTTGTCCTCTGTGAGTTGGAAGTCGAACGAGCCTTTATTACTGGTTAGCGCTAGCAGAATCACCCATTTCCCATCATATCCTTCGATGAAAGGTGTTACGCTGTCTTTGCCCATATAAGGAGCTACGGTCAGTGCATCGACATCATACTCGCCGAAGAAAGTGCGGGCATACATCTGACTGGTATTGCCTATGTCGCCTCGCTTTGCATCTGCAATGATGAATTGGTCAGGATAGTTTGCTTTTAAATATTTAACTGTCTTCTCAAAAGCCATGATTCCTTTCACCCCGAATGCCTCATAGAAAGCCAGATTGGGTTTATAGGCAACGCAATAAGGAGCCGTAGCATCGATGATGGCCTTATTGAAAGCGAACATCGGGTCGTCTTCCTTAAGCAAATGCTCAGGAATCTTTTGCAGGTCGGTATCAAGCCCGACACAAAGGAAGGACTGCTTCCGTCTTATGTTTGCTATCAGTTCTTGTCTCGTCATTTTGTTATTTTTCTTTTAATTCTCAGGACTACGCCTGTCGCGATGCTGACAAGCACGAAAAGCGTCAAGTTGACAAGGATGAAAAGAAGGCCACTGTCTTCCTTTCCCAAGCTTTTCAGCACGATTGGTGTCAAGAATCCAGATATGGCCACAGAAAGAAGGGTAAGCCAATCTTTCCTAATCGACTTCTTAAAGCCTTCCCATGTCCATTCTTTTTTGATATCTTCGAGTAATCCCATATTCAACTGTTTAGTTTAAAGTTCTGACTCTTTAAGCCTTTCTGCATTCTCTGCCACGATTAGGTGATCGATGCAATCTTGGATATTGCCGTCCATGAAGGCAGGTAGGTTGTAGATGGTATAACCGATACGGTGGTCGGTGATACGTCCTTGTGGATAGTTGTAGGTGCGTATCTTTGCTGAGCGGTCGCCTGTCGAGACCATCGTCTTGCGCTTCGAAGCAATATCGTCGAGGTATTTTTGATGTTCTTTGTCGTAGATAAAGGTACGGAGGCGAGCCAAAGCACGCTCCTTGTTCTTCGGTTGGTCACGTGTTTCTGTACACTCCACCAATATCTCTTCGTCCTGATTAGTAAAGGGATTGCGCCATATATAACGTGCTCGAACGCCTGATTCTACCTTATTAACGTTCTGACCGCCTGCGCCGCTACTGCGGAAGGTATCCCATTTGATAGCGCCTTCGTTAATCTCCACATCGAACTCTTGAGCCTCGGGTAAGACTGCCACTGTTGCAGCAGATGTATGGACACGGCCTTGTGTCTCAGTGACAGGCACTCGCTGCACACGATGCACACCGCTCTCATATTTCATGATGCCATAAACACCCTCGCCTGTCACAGAGCAAACAATCTCCTTGTAGCCCCCGACTGCACCTTCACTATAACTGCTGACAGCCATCTTCCAGCCCTTCATTTCAAAGAATTTCGAGTACATGCGGAATAAGTCACCAGCAAAGAGTGCAGCCTCATCGCCTCCTGTACCTCCACGTATTTCCAGCACGATGTTCTTATCGTCTTCGGGGTCTGCTGGAACGAGCAAGAGCTTTATTTCTTCTTCTAGTTCTGGGATGCGCTTTTCGCTTTCGGCCAGTTCCTCTCGGAGCATCTCCTTTGTCTCAGCATCTTCTTCTATGGCGAGCATCTCCTTAGCATCTGCCACATTCTGCAGACATCCGATATAGGCTTTGCGAGCCTCGACAATCTTGCCCAGATCCTTATATTCCTTTGTGAGCTTTACATAACGCTTTTGGTCGGCAATGACCGACGGATCAGTAATCAGAGTACTAACCTCTTCGAAGCGACTGACAAGTCCATCCAGTTTATCTAAAAGGCTATTATTTTCTGCCATGCTTATTCTTTTTCTTGTGAGTTAGATAGAATTGTCTCCATGCGAAGAACATGACGACGAGGAGCGCTATGATAAGTATATATTCCATATTCTAATATTCAAATTCTCCATACTTGCTCTTTATGAGGAGGCTCTTTTTGCCTTCTTCTATTCGACCGACCACTTGTGCATCGATGTTGAAACTCCTGCTGATGTCTATGACGCTTCCTGCATCTTCCGGGGAGACATATACCTCGAGACGATGTCCCATATTGAAGACCTTGTACATCTCTGCCCAATCTGTTCCGCTGCACTCCTGTATTATCTTGAAGAGCGGGGGAACAGGGAACATGTTGTCCTTGATGACGCGGCAATTGTCACCGACAAAGTGAAGCACCTTTGTCTGAGCTCCTCCTGTACAATGCACCATTCCGTGTATCTTTGGGCGCATCTCGTCGAGCATCTTCTTTACCACAGGAGCATATGTTCTTGTGGGGGAGAGCACTAACTTTCCAACGTTGGGAAGTGAAGAATCTGGGTTGCGGTCGTCCGTCATTCTCAGTTCCTCATTAATATCATACCGTCCGCTATAAACTAGTTCTTCCGGGACATTATGGTCGTAACTCTCCGGATACTTTGTTGCCAAAGCCTTACAGAAAACATCATGACGGGCCGAGGTGAGTCCGTTGCTTCCCATGCCGCCGTTATATTCTTTCTCGTAGGTTGCTTTTCCGCAAGAGGAGAGCCCCACAATAACATCCCCCGGACGGATATTTGCATTGTTGATGACATCGCTCCGCTTCATACGGCAAGTCACTGTGCTATCAACGATGATGGTTCTTACTAGGTCTCCCACGTCGGCCGTTTCCCCTCCAGTGCCGTAGATACCGATACCCATGTCCCGCAGCTCTTGCATCAGTTCGTCTGTCCCGTTGATAATGGCGGAGATGACTTCTCCAGGTATGAGCATCTTGTTGCGTCCTATGGTTGAGGAGACGAGAATGTTATCGACGGCTCCCACACAAAGCAGGTCATCTGTGTTCATAATGAGGGCATCCTGTGCTATGCCTTTCCATACACTCAGGTCGCCCGTCTCCCTCCAATACATGTAGGCAAGGCTAGACTTTGTCCCTGCTCCATCAGCATGCATTATGTTGCAGTATTCCGGGTCACCGCCCAGCACATCGGGGATTATCTTGCAGAAGGCTTGCGGGAAAATGCCCTTGTCTATGTTCTTGATGGCATTGTGAACGTCTTCTTTAGCAGCGCTCACGCCGCGCATCATATAGCGTTGGTTACTCATTTCTTTGTGTAGTATATCTTTTCGAGTGCAAAGATACGAAAAATATAATGAAGTGCCAAATTTATATATGCTTTTCCGATACTTTAGTTTTTAGGCTGCCGGGTCTTCAATCTTCCTTGTTGTATCATCTAGGATGATAACCGACCGTGACATGGTTTGATATGGGACCGGAAAGCAAAAAGGCAACCATTCGCGGTTGCCTTCTTTATTGTTCTCTGCAGGAGACGCACTTTGTCGTCTCCCGGGGATAATCTTTG
>JAGCNQ010000172.1 GCA_017645845.1 Bacteroidaceae bacterium | reverse complement strand
TCGATACTGAGGTTTACTCTAACACCGGTGGTCAGGCCTCTAAGGCTACTCCTCTCGGTGCTATCGCTCAGTTCGCTGCCCAGGGTAAGCGCATCCGCAAGAAGGACCTCGGCATGATTGCCACCACATACGGCTACGTTTATGTTGCTCAGATTGCTATGGGTGCTGACCATGCTCAGACCCTGAAGGCTATCCGCGAGGCCGAGGCTTGGCACGGACCTTCCGTCATCATCGCCTACGCTCCATGTATCAACCACGGTCTGAAGGCCAAGGGCGGTATGGGTAAGAGTCAGGCCGAGGAGAAGAAGGCAGTCGAGTGCGGATACTGGCACCTCTGGCGCTTCAATCCCGCCCTCATCGAGGAAGGCAAGAATCCGTTCAGCCTCGACTCTAAGGAGCCGAACTGGGAGAATTTCCACGACTTCCTCATGGGTGAAGTTCGCTACCTGTCAGTGAAGAAGGCTTATCCCGAGGAGGCTGAAGAGCTCTTCGCCGAGGCCCAGCGTATGGCTCAGATTCGCTACAAGAGCTACGTCCGCAAGACGCAGGAAGACTGGAGCGAATAAGAAAAACTCTGAATAATCGGAATAATCAGAATATTCTGAACATTCTGAATACTACGAGACAACAACAAAGCAGGGGCGCGACTCGCGCCCCTGCTTTCTTTTTCCCCAGGAATCTAATCTTTCTTCCCGCCTTCTGGCGAAGAGCCTTTGGCCCATTGGAGCGTGGCGCTGCGGATGGCGGAGGCGAGATCTTCGGAGGGGCGATAGTAGAGCGAGGGCTTGATTTCGTCGAGTTCCAGGTCGTCGGGCTGCTCCACCCAGCGGCTGTTGCAGCAGGGATAGAGTTTCCCCATGGGGCCCATATCGACGATGTAGCCCTGGCGTATCTTCGTGGCGGCCTCCCTCATGAAGAGAGCTATGGCAAGTTGCATCTCCATCTCATTGAGCGTGGTGTTCCTGCCTGCCTCCTTGGCAATGTCCTCGTAGTCGGCGGTTCCGTTGGTTACAATCCGGGCCAGATAGCCCATCTTCTTTGTATTGGGATTTTGGTGTTTGGCCATCAAGACCTTCAGTTTCAGTTTTGGCATAGTTCCTCTTCGTTTTAGTTAGTGACTATCGTCAATTGAGTAATTCTTTGGCATCATTTGAATGGTTCTTCACGATGACATTAAAATTTCGTCGTGACGAGTTGAAGATTTCGTCGCGATGAATTATTCAGTTCGTCGTGACGAGTTTATAATTTCGTCGTGACGAAATTTCGAATTGGTCGCGACGAGTTTCAAAATTCACTTGCAAAAGTACAAAAATTATTGCACTCGACAAGCATTCTGATTGTAGAAAAATGAAAAATAATCTCTAAGAATATCAATTTTTGTGCCAAAGAGGGCAGTAATTGACGAAAAAAGTTGTAAATTTGCACTTGCAATCCGCAAGGAAGGCACTATCTTATCGGAATAAACGAAGCGTTATGCTCGTCTTGCTATCAGGAAATTAGGAACTTTCATGCACAGCAAGAGAACATGATGGCTTCCGCGTGTAAGCGTGGATGTTATCTTACTCTTTTGTGCTGGGTCTCCTAATACCTCTGATAGAAGATGTGGATACAGTTCCACGCTTCTTGCATCTAATAACTGCTCTTTGAGGAACTGAGAGGCTATACAAACAAGTGAAATAATGAAAGTAAAAAGTATTATTGCAGCCTCGCTCCTGATGTCGGCTGCAAGTGCCTTTGCTCAGCGCGAGGCCGGGACACTCTCATTCCAGCCGAAGATAGGCATGAACATCGCATATTATACCAATGCTCCTGACACACGCCCTCGCCTTGGCATTGCCGCAGGTGCAGAGCTTGAATATCAGATTGTGAAAAAGTTCAGCGTATCTGGAGGTTTGGTGTATTCTTGGCAAGGTGCAAAGGAAGACGCCGACACATATGCTGGCAGTATAACGGCTACATACAAGACGGACTACATCAACTTTCCCATCCTTGCCAATGTTTACCTCGCTAAGGGTCTTGCTGTGAAGTTCGGCATTCAGCCTGCAGTCAATATCAAATCCAGTTACGAACTGTCCACCAGTGTTAGAGACGGAAGCCTATCGGATGTAGGCATTAATATCAACACCTTTGACTTTGCCATTCCCGTAGGTCTGTCATACGAATTTAAGAAATTTGTGATTGACGCCCGCTACAATATCGGCGTAACCAGGCTGGTTGACGGTGACGACTCAAAGAACCGCGTGGCTCAGATTACGTTCGGCATAAAGTACGACCTTTTCAAGAGGAACCGCTCCAAATAGAGGACTCAGAGGCGCCACTGCCTATCGATCACCCAACCGCGTGGACTTGTCGAGCAGGTAGGCATCCAGAATCGTGATGGCAGCCATTGCCTCAACTACAGGAACGGCTCGCGGCAGGACGCAGGCATCGTGTCGGCCGCGGGCCTTTAGCGTTGTGGCATGGCCCTCACAGTCAACCGTCTCCTGTTCGCGGAGCAATGTGGCAACGGGCTTGAAGGCGACGCGGAAGTAGATGTCCTGGCCGTTGGAGATGCCACCCTGAATGCCGCCGCTGTTATTGGTACGGGTCGTAACCCCTCCCCGACCGTCCGGCTCGAAGATGTCGTTCTGCTCACTGCCCCGACCGCAGGCACCTGCAAAACCAAGACCATACTCAAAGCCCTTGACTGCATTGATACTGAGCATGGCAGCTCCCAAACGGGCATGCAGCTTGCCGAACGCCGGTTCGCCAAGGCCAACGGGACATCCCTTTATGACGCAAGCAATGACACCGCCTATGGTATCACCCTCGCCCTTCACCTGCATAATGAGCTGCGACATCTTTTCCGCCACCGCCTCATCAGGGCAACGCACGGCATTCTCTTCTACCTTAGTTAAATCATAATCGCGATAGGAACCCGGGAGGACGATGTTCCCCACCTGTTGCGTATAGGCCTGGATGCTGATGCCGAGCTGACGAAGGGCAAGTTTGGCGAAGGCACCGCCCACAACACGGCTGATGGTCTCGCGAGCCGAACTGCGTCCGCCTCCCCGATAATCGCGGATGCCATACTTCTGCTCGTAGGTGAAGTCGGCATGAGAAGGACGGAACAGGTTGCGCATATTCTCGTAATCCTCGCTATGCTGATTAGTATTGCGCACCAAGAATCCGATGGGACAGCCGGTCGTCTTTCCTTCGAAAACGCCGCTGAGAAGTTCAACTTCATCTTCCTCCTTGCGAGCCGTCGTGAGGTTGCTCTGCCCGGGTTTGCGGCGAGCCAGTTCGCTTTGGATAAAAGCCATATCGACCTCAATGCCAGCCGGCATTCCATCGATAACACCGCCAATGGCAGGGCCATGACTCTCACCAAAAGTAGTGAGGCGGAAAAGAGTGCCTGTAGAGTTCATAGTTTTTAGATTCTTTAGAACAAAAGCGCGCTGTTAAGGCGCGGAACATAGTCCATAGTTCATAGTTATTTCACACCCGCTCACTTACAGCCACCGCAGCCGCTGTTCTTTTCACCGCAACCGTCGCAATTGCCTCCACTGCAACCACCGCAGCCTCCGCCACAACCAGTTATCTGATTAAGGGCATCACGAACCTCTTCGTTTGTAGCTTCACGAGTTTCAACAACTGTGCCAACAAAGTTAAGGCTCTTGCCTGCCAATGGGTGATTGAGGTCAACGGTTATCTTCTCCTCGCCAATCTCCGTGATGGTTCCGTTGAAGCGTGCTCCGTCAGGACTGGCCAAAGGCACTACTGCCCCCTCGTAGATGAAACGCGAGTCAAGCTTACCGTTGATTTCGAAGATGTTGCGCGGCACGGACTGCTTGCCCGATGCCTCATAATCACCGTAAGCATCGCTGGGAGCAAGGGTAAAATCGAACTTATCGCCAACCTTCAGGGGCACAATCTGAGCCTCGAAAGCATCGAGCGTCATACCCAGCGCACTGACGAAGACAAAGGGTTCGCCCTCAGCGGTCTCTTCCGCCAGTTCGGGTTTCTCACCAGGAGCGCTCGTATAGAGTTTATATGTAACTGCTATGTACTTGTTTGGGTTCTCTGTAGCCATAATTCTGCTGCTTTTTATTACAAATGATGTGCAAAGGTACAACTTTTTAATTGATAATTGATAATTGACAATTGATAATTACGAATTATGAATTGAAAATTCTACTTGACATACTTTTTACCATTGACTATATACACGCCCCTTTGTAATTTACGATTTGACGATTGACCATTTACTATCTGCTGTCCAGACAAATTGTAGATGACTCCATCATTTTGAATTTTGAATTCTGAATTTTGAATTTCTTCAATGTCATCAAGCTCATCCGCCACATAAATGGTACGTGAGACAGTGGCACTCCAATTGGATTCGCTCTTACTGACGGCACGCAGCGTTACATCTCCGGGGGTAAGAAGCTTCACGATGTTCTCCTTGCTGTAAAGGGTTGCTTCCGAGCTTCCCTCACCTGCAGGATTGTCCACCCATGAGACAGGGTAACTGCCGTCGATAGTGTACAAGATATATGAACCCTGTGTGAGGGTAAGTTCGTCGGAGATGAAAATGGTATCGCCGTCGGCCACTTTCCTACCATTGACAAGAAATACTGGTGCTTCTACATTAGCATACCACCCTTTCTTCTTGAGCTGCGCGATAAGATTACCTGTGCGTTGAGGGAAGAATTCCTCCTGAAGCCTTCTGTTTTCAAGAGCATGATGGACATCGGCGCGATACAGTTCACCCTGAGAGGTGTAGGGATGCACATCCTTACGGTAATCACCCCATCGAGCAGACTCTGCATAGATAGCTAACGAGATTACGCTCTGCAAACTGTCCCAAAGAGCCTTTGCCTGTTCGGGACGCAGCAGGCCGCCGTCGTCCTCCAGATGCTTATAAGCACGGTCCATGAAACGGTGTTGGAAGGCCGGGTTAAACATCATTTGACGAAAGAGATAGGTGGGGCAATCCTTATAGATAACATCGAGGACATTCTTGGAAGCACTGAACAAGGTCTGCTCCGAATCCCAACAGATGAAGCGGAAACCTTGCGTGGAATCTTCCCTATTGTTGACGGCTATCCAGTTATGCTGATCCCAGTCGGCATTCCCGCCATACTGGTTGATGAGCATATAATCGATGAAATTATCGACATCCAGCAGAACCTCCGGCTCTGCGTCTGCCGTCATTGGCGCTTCTCCTATGATAACCTTGTACGTCTCGGGAAGGGAAGCGTTTTCAGAGAGGCGCATCAACAGGTTCCATTTGTCGAGCGTACCTTCTGCAGCCTCCAGATAGTCTTCGCGCTTTATCACATCATAGTCTGACTTCAAGCCACCGAAGTGATATTTGCAGTAATCGTCGTCGATGCGCTCGGAGAGGTTGTAAAGCCCCCAGTAGAGGCCGTTTATGAAAACGTTTACATACAACCCGTCACTGGTATCATATCCCATACGCTTCTGCATGCGGCGCGCCCACAGGTCTCTGGCATACTGAGCCCTGGTACGCTGGGTGGCATCGGAGTGCACCCACGAATAATTATAGAAGGTACGCACGATGAGTGAGTTGAACCGTGCCACACTCCCTTCTCCATAGACAGGGTATTTGAGGGTTTTCTTACCATATTCGTCTTTAAAGGTAAGACGAAAAGAGTGTTTGGGATTCTTCTCAGGCACACGACCTTGGCCACCATGAATCTCCAGCGCACAAGTTGTCGTGAGGTCATGCCCACTGCCCATCAGTTCCACCGAGGTGGGGCGTTCCCATCCGCGTCCGTTGCTGTCGGAAGTGCCCGTGTAGATATAGATACCACCTGTCTGCTCGTCCTTCTCCTTGTTAAAGAGGTTCTCCTTGTCCGTAACGATGGATAAAGCTGGAATAGAGTAGAAAGCATCCTTGACTTTCTTGGCATAAGTGGTGTTTGAAATCAGTTCAGGGTCCATCTCATAATCGGCAGGGGCCGTACCGCTGATAGAAGTGTACTTGCCCCAAGTAGCAGGATAGCCCTCTGGCAAAGTGGGCTGCTCAAGCACAGAGGCAGGAAAGATATAGGATGACGTCACTATGTCGGAACACCTGACATCGTCCCGGAATTCCGCAGCACGTACGATGGTTGTACTGCTGACATAAAGGTTTGTGGTAAACTCGGGACTCGCTACTGTCGGCTCACTACCATCCAGGGTATATCGCACAATAGTACCTACCTCTTCACCCTTTACCTTCAGAAGGAAAGGACTCCGGCATACCCCATGAACCCTGTTGAAGGTAGGGTTTGCCTGTACCGCAGTAATTGCAAGAAGCAATCCTACAGACAGAGTGAGCGCCCTTTTATACATTACAAATTTTATTGAGAAAAAGGGGCAAGGGAACACAATCCCCTGCCCCTCTCTTTTTTAGAGTTAGAACAAAACTTTCTTACCGTTTATAATATAGATTCTGCCCTTCTGAAGGTTCTGTACCTTCTGACCCATGATATTATAAATACCTGTGGGCTGAGAAGGAGCCACAACATCCTCTATGGCATCCTCGTAGTCAGGACCGGCAAACGGAACGGGGAATGCTTCGCTCTGCGTCCACTGCACTTCATCCTGCCCGGCATTCAGCAATGCGCAAATCTCGCCGTTCATCAGCTGCTCCTCAGTAACCTGTGTTGAGCCTTCATTCACATCGCCCAACTGGTTCAGGAAGTAGCAGTTGGTGCACTTCGCGTTGCCCGGGTTACGAGCAAGAGAATAGGGAGTACCATTAGCGTAGAGGGGCACCTCTAGTTTGCCAACAGAGAGGGTGTTGGTAATGTAGGTTACATTGCCACACCAACCTACGATGGGAATACAGTTCCAAGCAGTCTCGCTCTTGAGAGAACCGCTGAACAGACAGTTGTTGATGACACTGTTGTCGCCACTGCCACGACCCACAATACCACCGGTAAGAGCATCACCGCTGAAAGTGGATATAATCTCAACTGCACTCTCACAGTTCTCGATGGTACCACCATATATTTCACAGACGATACCGCCCACCCTCTTGCCAGAGGTGTTGATAGTACCTGATGTGCGCAGTTTCTTTACCGTACCGCTTAGGGCGCGGAACAGGCCGAAGCCCTCTGCCTCATTCACCTTATTAATATTGATGTTGTGGTATTGGCCGTCGAAAACACCCTCGAACTTCTTGCTCGTCGTACCGATCATGGGGAATTCATCCATCAATTCACTCAGGTCGATGTCGGCTGTCAGCTTGGCATTGTCCTTGGTGTCACCATAATTAACCTTCTTGGCGAACCATACCAACTGCTTTGCAGTACCAATCTGCCAGAAACCGTCAACAAGTTCTGCGATTGTTAGGTCTGGAGTACCACACTCGGTGCAGAAGCCATTCTCGAAATTGTGGTCTTCGATGGTGCTGCCCTCGGTATTACTATAAGTAAGGGTAGTACCCTCGACAGGAGTCTTGCCATCACACTTGAGTGCACCGTTAGCATATACAACGCCGCGAGTTAAGAATGGAATAGGATTACTGTCCTCGGGGATATTCTGTGTCCACTGGATGTTCTTTTGGTCACCATTCAGCAGGAAGGCCACCTCACCGCTTGCTATCTGCTCCTCGGTAACCTCGGTAGAACCTTCATTAGCAGTACCAAATCCGTTCATATAGTAGCAGTTCTCCACAGTTGATACACTGGGATTACGTGAAATGGTATAGGACGGATAGTCCGAACCCTGGGGATTTGCAATGATTGTACCCATGAACAGGCAGTTGCTAACAACAGAGCTGCAGTCGCTACCCGTAAAGCCCAAGATTCCTGCTATGTTGTAACAATCAGGTGCATTGATGGTACCTGTATAGAGACAATCCTTGACCGTACATCCGGTAGCACTGCCTCGGAAGGCGATACCTCCGTATGCAGCATCACCAACGAAAGATGATTCAATGTTTACAGACGATACACAGTTCTGTATCGTACCGCCAAAGATTTCAGCCACAATACCACCGGCCTTCTTGTTGGAGGTGTAGATGGTACCTGCCACGCCGAGGTTCTTAATAGTACCTGTCAGGGCACGGAAGAGACCCACTGCCTCCTGGTCGGAATACATCGTATAGGTAATGGTATGTCCCTGACCGTCGAAGACACCAGCGTATCTGTTGTCAGTGGTTGAAATCATCGTCATATCTCCCTCTGAAGCATCGATGTCAGCAGTAAGAATAGCATTGGCATCCGTTTCGCCTCCATTGACCATGTTGGCGAAAAGCATCAGTTCGACAGGTGTACTAAGCTGGTAAACACCATCCACCTTCTTAGGCATGAACGAGAGTGATTGTAGGTGATCCTTGCTGGCTTCCTCGGTAGAAGCGGAACCCGTGTCGTAGTAAGTAAGCAGTGCATCCATCAACGGATTTATCTCATTCATTTCAGCATCTGTAAAGAAGGGAGCCAAAGCATCCATGATATCATTCAGTTTGTCATACTCTGTCATCAGATTGATATAGGCTCTCTTGCAAACATAGGCCTCCTGGAAGAGATTGGAGAACTGCGTTACCAGAGCAAGTTTCGCATTGTTGTCTGAGGTAGTAGCTACTGCATCAATTGCCTTTTGCAGTTTCTCCTTAATCTCAGCAGAGAAGTTGGGATAGACAGCATATTCGCTAAGGTCGTACTGGTAGTTATTCAGCATTGTATAAGCACGTGCAGCCTGTGACTCCAAGACATTGTCAAGACCACCTCCAGCTTGGTCTAATTCTCCATGATAGAAGAGTTTTACGTTACCAAAGCCCAGTGCATCATTATCAAACCCTGAACCAAGCACCTTGATTCCAATTGTCAAGGTACCGTCAGTTACATTAGCCAAAATGGCATTCTTGTAACGGTCACTCTCAAATGCCCTGCAATATCCTACCAGCCCGCGGGGTACATAACCTTCTTCTCCATTGAAATCAATCACTTCGAAATCGGGATATTCACCTGTGAGGTTACAGTTGATACCATCTACGGCCTCATCCATAGGAAGGGCATCCTCTATAGGAACTTGGAAGTAATTGGCCACACCATTGGCAGTGAGCATGGCAGCATAGTTGGTATTATACAAGTCGTCAGCGCCCGGATAGGGACGGTACACACCATTAATCTGTACCTCATAAATGCCATTTGCAAGACCGGTGATGGTCTGATACATATCCATAGTGGCATTCCAGCATTCAGCAGCATACATCTCGCTGCCTTCAGCACCTTTATAACCTGTTCCCAACTGGCCTTCCCAACCGTCGAAGCCATCCTTGAAGGTTGGATTGGTTACAAGCATTGTCATATCTGTACCGGCTTGAGGCTGTTCTGTGATGGCAGCTTCCAGCATGGCATCAATCTTCTTGGTCTCTGCCTTAATCTCTTCCTCAGTGAGTTCACGCTCTTCCAAGATATAGAGGGCTGTTCCTCTTGGATATGTACTGCTGGGTCCTTCGTTGGTGTGCAGATAATCCTCCAGTTCATCGCGCTTAGTACCAGAGAAATCATCATGCTCTTCCAGATACTTGTCTGTTTCTTCCACTTTCGCCTTGTAAGCTGCATACGCATCGGCACAAGAAATGACACTGCCACGCAATTCAACAAGATTGTTCCATGCAGCCATAAATTCATCAATATTGTTGCATGTCTCCAGCACATCCAGCTTATCCAAATAGTTCTCTACAAGGCTCTTCTGTGCCAGAACGCTTTGACAGTATTCCCGTTCTGCGTCAAGTACTCTCTGTGCAAAATCAGCATACGATGCTGGGTCATAAGCATTGCCGTAAATCTCACCAGCGTTGTAAACACGTGCCTGCGAGGGGAACGGGAAGGGGAATACCTCTTCTTCAAGTTTCTGAGTCCATACTATCTGAGACTGGTCGCCATTCAGCAGATAACAGAGTTTGCCACTCTTGACATCTTCTGCGGAGATCTGGGTCGTATTGCCCTGATGCGAACCAAACTCGTTGACAAAATAGCAGTTGGTACAGGTGACATTATCCGGATTACGGGCAAAGGTATAGGGATTACCCTGGCTCGCATCCACTTCGATACGGCCAGTAAAGGCACAGTTCGTAAGGGTTGACTTGGAACCTGACCAGCCAATAAAGGCTGCACTGTTGTAGTTGGTACCAGTAATGTTGCCTGCAAATATACAGTTCTCTATGAGAGAGCCGTCTTGACTGCCACGACCCACGAGACCGGAGATGGCGCCATCACCCCCGTATCCGCTTTCCACTTCAACGTCGCAGACACAGTTCAGCACCTTACCGCCGAAGATTTCGCCTACCAATGGACCTACCTTGTTCCATTCCGTGTAGAGCGAGCCACTGAGGTGCAGATTCTGTATCGTGCCATCCAGATAACGGAAGAGGCCCCAGCTGCTTGTCTCTGCATACAGGTTAACGGTCAGTGTCTTGTAGTTGCCGTCAAAGATGCCCTTGTAGTGGTTGCCGCTAGTACCTATGACTGTGAAGTCCGAACCAGACAAATCTATATCATCCAACAGCTTAGCATTGGCGGTGTTGTTGCCCTGATTTACCAGATTGGCAAACCAAACGAACTGGTCAGCAGTCTCTATTTGATAGAAGCCGTCCACCAAAGAAGCCATACTGGGATCCACCTTACCGCAGATGATACAGATACCATCCACGTATTGATGGTCGGGGATATCCTGTGTCTTAGTATTAGAATAGGTAAGAGGTGTTCCGTCGGCACTCTGTCCCGTACAATCCAGATTACCTGCTGCATATACCTGCAAGCTGTTCGAGAAAGGAACAGGTGTATCATCAGTACCCAGAGTCTGCCACCAAGTGATTTCCTTCTGGTCGCCGTTCATCATGTAGCAAAGCTCACCAGATGCTACCTGCTCCTCTGTTACTTGAGTGCTACCTTCGTTATAGGTTACCCATTCATTAACATAATAGCAGTTGCTTACAGTAATTACGCCCGGACGACGTGCAATGGTGTAGCTGACGTTTTCGTTAGGATATTCTGCATTTCCATTTATGGTTCCTGTGAATATGCAGTTGGTAACGGTGGCATTGCAACCATCGCCTGCCCAGCCAACGATACTGGCCATATTGCCTGCCTCGGGTGCATCAATAGTGCCCTCATAGATACAATTGTTGATTTTTACGCCCGAAGCACTGGAACGTGCACAGATACCGGCATAGCAGGCATCCAGGCTTGCTGTGCCGATGATGTCAACCGACGAGATACAGTTCTCGATGGTTCCGCCGAAACACTCACCCACAATGCCGCCAATTTTGTTGACGCCAGTTGTGATGGAGCCGTCAACCTTCAGGTTCTTGATAGTACCAGACACGCCTCCAAAGAGACCCCAACTTGCAGCACTGGCAGTGCAGTTGAAAGTAATGGTGTGGAACTGTCCGTCGAACGTACCGGCATACTTATGGTCACCGGTATCACCGATTTTCGTAAACTCGGCATAGTCAATATCGGCTTTCAGCACCGCATCAAGTGCGGTATTACCGGCATTGACAGCCAATGCAAAGTTGGTTAAATCTTCCGCAGTGGAGATTTGTACGATGTCATTCTCGAAAACCAGATCCTCAAGGCCTTCTGAATGGGAGGCCAATCCGAAACCGAGAAGCATCGCAAAGAGAAGTGATAATTTCTTCATGTTAATTTAAGTTTGGTTTATATAAAAAGATGATTAATTGGTTAATTAGGTTTCACACCATCTATCGTTATGCAAAAATAGCAAAAATCTACCTACAAATCCAAGAAATGCGAAGATTTTAACTGTATAATGCAAAGATTAGCACAAATCCTTCTCTCCGTATTTTTATTTTGCATTTTCTATTTTCAATTATTACCATTTATTTTTCACTTTTCTTGGATGCTTTAGCACCAAGTCGCGCTTTTTTATGCGCGGAACACTTTTCTTTTATTAATTCTTTTTGTACCTTTGCATAAAAATTGAGCTTTTATGAAGACAAAAACATTCGGTATAGTGGCTTTGGCCATTGCTTTTTCCTTACTTTTCAATGTACAGATTAGCGCTCAGCAGAGTTCTTCGCTTCGTTCAAGCACAGGCAGAACACTGCTTGACAAAGTCAACATTTACATCGGCACTGCCGACGACTATGGGCAGATGACACCAGGCGCAACGGTTCCTTACAGCCAGATTCAGGTTTGCCCCGACAGCAAGCCCCGTCAGCATCCGGGTTATGATTTCGAAGAACCCACCATTTCGGGCTTCAGCATAAACCGTCTTTCTGGCGTTGGCGGTAGCGGTTGTGGAGGAAATGTTTCATTGATGCCAGATGCCACAGGAAAGGATGTCCGACTCTTGAAACATATGGAACAGGCTTCTCCTGGCTATTACAGCGTTCAACTGAGCAATGGCGTATGGTTCACAGCAACTGCCGATCGCCGTATGGCTGTGGAGCGTTTCTCTTTCCCTGACCCCTCGAAGGCTGTCCTGCTGCTCAATCCACGTTCGGCTTTCGACAAAATCTTTGCAGCCCACTTCGAGCAAAAAGCACCCTCAATGGGACAAGGCTTTGCCGAGTGTGCCAACACTTGCGGACGAGGTCACTATCACCTGCACTACCGCCTTTACACCAGCACGCCTTTTGTGCTCGACACCATTGCTGACGGCCGAAAACGCCTCACCTTCCCTGAACTTTCCGCCAAGTATGTCGAGGTACGAGTTGTAGTTTCCACTGGTCTCGCTGAAGAACTGGACAAGATGCCAGAGCAGGCTGTATGGCGAACCGACTTCCTGACAATGGTGGAACGTGCTCAGCGTCAGTGGGAGCAACTGCTTTCGACAGTTGATGTGGAAGGGGGTACAGAAGACCAGCAGACCATTTTCTATACATCTTTATATAGGACCTTCCACAGCCCGTTCCAAGTCACCGATCGCATGATGACGCACTACCTCGGCACTGATGGTAAGACGCACGAGGTCAAGGACTGGACATACTACAGTTCATGGTCGCTTTGGGACACCTATCGTACGAAGTTCCCGCTCATCACGCTGCTTGATGCAGGACACTCATCAGATATCATGCAGTCCCTGTCACAACTTTACATAACAGGCAAGAAGGATTGGAGCACCGACAAAGAATGTGTGCCAACTGTTCGTACAGAGCATGCCATCGCCACCCTGCTCGATGCTTATCGGCAGGATATCAACATTCCTTCCCTGCGTGATGCTTATCCTGGTATGGTGGCCGAGGTAAAGCGGCTCAGTCTGAAGAGTCCTGACCAGTGTCTGGAGGCAAGCGGTGATTTCTGGTCTCTCGGTCAATTGGCCAGTGAACTGGGCATGAAGGAAGATGCTGCCCGCTGGACAAAACGAGGCGAGGAAATCTTCGACAGTATTTGGCCACGAGAATTCCAGAACATCGACGAGACTTATATTAAGATGAAAGGAAACGGCCTCTATCAGGGTACGCGCTGGCAGTATCGCTGGGGAGCACCCATGTACTTGCCACGAATGATTCAATTGGTCGGCAAGCAGAAACTCGGAGAGCAACTCCAGACCTTCTTCAACGAAGAGCTTTATAATCAGGGCAACGAACCGGACATCCATGTGCCCTTCCTTTTTGGTCGCCTAGGAATGCCGCAGAAGACCGCTGGAATTGTTCGCAGCCTTGCCACAGAGAGCATTACCCATCGCTATGGCGGTAACGACGCCTACCCCACTCCATTTGTTGGCTGTGCTTTTATCAACCAGCCTCGCGGCTACTGTCCAGAGATGGACGAGGACGATGGAGCCATGAGTGCTTGGTATGTCTTTGCCAGCATTGGTATGTATCCGCTGGTAGTCGGGGAAGCTGTTTATGAACTCTTCCCGCCCCTCTTCGATAAAGTGACGCTCCACCTCGGAGCCGACCGTCAGACCACTGTCGTCATCCGGAAAGAGACAGTCCCCTCTAACTACCCCAAGGGGGAGAAAATGGGAAATAGTGAATGCAAGCGTGTCACCTGGAACGGCAAAGCGCTGCCCAACTTCCAAATCTCCGTCAGGGAACTGAAAAAGGGAGGAGAGTTAGTGTACCACTTTTAAAAGTTAAAATTCAAAATAACTAAAATCAAAATTCAAAATGAAATATTGTTCTCTTTTTTTCTTATTGTTTTCCTCTCTCTTTTTCTTGAGTTCCTGCACCCAGCAAAAGACAGAGAAACAAGAAACGAACCTGACCGAGCAGCCTGCTGACGAAACACACAACCTGCCCGAGTATGCTTACACCGACACATTGATGCAGGACAGCCATAAAGTCATCTATACCATCACCCGCCAACCCGATGACGAACTGCCGACAGTGGTTGACGAGGATGGCATGAAATACAAGGACAACCGCTACAACCTGCTTATTGTAAAGGACGGAAAGACGCTCTTCAACCGCAATTTCACCAAGGCCGACTTCAAGAGTCTGCTCAGCAGCAACTTCCAGAAGTATGGCATTATGGACGGACTGCGTTTCAATCACTCCGAAAAGGGAAAGCTCTACTTCAATACCTGCGTCAGCTATCCTGACAGCGATATGTCCTGCCCCTTCATTCTCACCATCGGTCCTGATGGCAGCTACAACATTACACCCGACACTACTATCGATGACGAAGACCTACCCAGCGTCTGAGCCAGCAGGCATGAACCAAGGATAAAATCACAGAAAGACTATGACAAAGAGAATCAGCCGTAGCATGATAGGTGTCGTGGCCCTCGTGCTAACCCTCACAGAGAGTTCCTATGCACAGAGTTTATGGACGAAGCAGACCGCCCCAGTAATGACTCCCTGGGGTGAGCAGCTGACAGAAGAGAACGTATGGCCGGAATATCCGCGCCCTTCCATGAAAAGACAGGACTGGATGAACCTAAACGGCGTATGGCAGTACTACAAACGTTCTTCCACCAAGTACGACTATGAGACTAGTCCAGAAGCCTTCTCGAAAGCCATTCTGGTACCATTCCCTGTTGAGTCTGCCCTCTCCGGCATCATGGACAAGAGCTACTCTTCCAACAGGAAGTCCACCCACATGTACCGTAGGACCTTTACCCTGCCGGGTGA
>JAGCNQ010000171.1 GCA_017645845.1 Bacteroidaceae bacterium | reverse complement strand
GGCTCATCCACCATTACCGTTTGGAAGCGTCGCTCCAGAGCCTTGTCCTTTTCGAAGTACTTCTGGTATTCATCAAGTGTTGTGGCACCGATGCTACGCATTTCACCTCGGGCAAGAGCAGGCTTCAGGATGTTGGCAGCATCCATCGCTCCTTCGCCCTTACCGGCACCGACAAGCGTGTGAATCTCATCGATGAAGAGGATGATACCGCCTTGACTCTCGGTCACTTCCTTGACGACGCTCTTCAGCCGTTCCTCAAACTCGCCCTTGTACATTGCACCCGCAATGAGAGCGCCCATATCAAGGCTGTAGAGTTGTTTATTCTTGAGGTTTTCGGGCACATCGCCACGCAGAATCCTATGTGCCAGCCCCTCCACAATAGCAGTCTTACCCGTACCGGGTTCTCCGATAAGGATAGGGTTATTCTTCGTGCGGCGTGAGAGGATTTGCAGTACTCTGCGTATCTCATCGTCACGACCGATGACAGGGTCAAGCTTTCCTGCCCTGGCTTCATCAACGAGATTACGTGCGTACTTCTGCAGGCTCTTCTCCTCGCCTTGCTGATTTTGTGTGTTCTGTATCATAATTTGTCCTCCTAGAATTTCTTTTTTACTTATTCACTACAAAACTCGTGCAAATGTTCGATGCTCAATGTCCAATGCTCGAAGTATATTCAGGAGCCGGACAAATTGACAGAGAGAAGGACAAAATGGCGTGCACAAATGCCGCTTGTTCCCATGAATTAAGTACAAAAAGTAAACACTACGCACAAAAAAGCGAGGTTTCCTTTGATAGTTTACGTAGTTTTTCGTATATTTGCACTCAATTTGCGAATAATTTACATTATTATTAATTAAACATTATTTATTAATTAAAACTTATCTTATGAAAAAGTTTACATTTATGCTGCTTGCGACGTTCATCGCTGTTGCAGCAATGGCAGCAGGACCTGAGAAGCGCGGTATGCTGACGCTGAACACAAATGCTGTAGTAACTAGTTCGGTTAAACAGGTGACCCCCAAGGCTAAGGCCGTCAAGGTACAGGCTCCTGTAACCGAGAATCTTAAAAAACTGACAAAGAAGGCAAAAGCCAATGTCAGGAAGGCTCCCAAGAAGGTTGAAATAGCCGACTTGTTGAAGGCAGATTGGATGCTCTGCTCAGATTACTACGAGTATGACAGCGAGGAAGGGGGACTCGTAGCAGCTACCCCAGCTGCTGGCGGTACACCCATCACCTTAGAGATGGTTGACGAAACAACCATTGGCATTGAGGGATTTACCAGCGATGCAACTGAGATTATTAATGCAACGATTAGTACAACCGTTACTGATGATTTGCAGGAGCAAGGTATTATTGCCATACTCAGCATCCCACAAGGTCAGAAGCTGTTCACCAACGATACTTATGGTACTATAAATCTTTATAATGCAAGTTCGGATGGCGATATAACTGCTTATGTTTTCGAGGCTGGTTATGTTGTCTTTGACGATCTTTGGTACGCCGGACTTGCTGGCGATGTTGAGGAGTATGCTGAATATGCTGGAGCACCACTTGGCGACTACAATTATTCTTTCGTTGTGCCCGTAAATGGCACAATGACATGGGGGAAAAACAGTGTTCCTGTATATATTGAGCAAGACCCTGAAAATGCCAAGAATGTCACTGTTTATAATTTCGGAGGCTTTGAGACAGCTGTTGATGTAAATATGAAGGAGAACAAGACCTTCGTCATCGATGAGCAGATAATACTTTACTACAATAGTGAAGTTGGCTACCTTTCTCTTGCTGGTCTTCAGATTTCAGATGGCAGTTACTATTTCGCTACGCTTACAGGTGTTGGCACAGAGAATGCACTTACTTTCGATGTTAATTGGATGCTTTATGCAGGAAACAGTCTATATTTCTTGGGAGACCCTGCCACCATTACCCTGATTGACGGTTCAGAGTTTACATATCCCGAGATTCCAGACGTAGCTGCAGTGCCAAATGACCCTGAAATTGTAACGGTTGGCGAGTACGATGCAGCAAATGGCTATGGATATGTGATTGCAGACGTTCCTACCACCGATGTTGACGGCAACGATTTGAAGGAGTCATTACTCACTTACGTCCTCTATGCGGACATTGAAGGTGAGATTACTCCAATTACCTTCACACCTGATTTATATGTTAACCTCAAAGAGAATCTTACCGAAATCCCCTACACATTTACAGATTCCTATGATTTCGATGTTTCCGAAGGCTACAAGGTGGTTTTCTTAAACTACGATTTTACTGACTACAACCAGATTGGTGTTCAAAGCATCTATTATGGTGGCGGCGAGGTCAACGCTACAGAAATCCAGTGGTACTTCATTAAGGACTATGCATTTACTGGTGGTGATGCTACCTTCGATTTCAACAAGATGGATGTACCTGTATCTGCTACTGGAGTTACTGATGGCGACATCACCGAAACCAAGAAGTTGACTGCTGACATTGCTGAAACAGGAGATAAGATAACGCTGGCTATCTCTCCCAGCGATGAAAGGTGCAGCACACCTAACCGTTTCTGGAGCACAGCTGCAGGTCCGCAGCTCCGTGTTTACAGCGGCACGCTCACATTTGAAGTTCCTGCCGGATATACAATGACCAACATGGTATTTAACTATAATAGCAAATACTGGGGAGGCTCAGATAATGCCGGATATGTCACAGCAGACACCGGAGAGATTACAGATGATGCTTCTGCTAAACAAGCTACATGGACTGGCGACGCCCAGAGTGTAGTATTCAGCATTGGCTATTATAATGAAGAAACAGGTAAATGGGTTAGCGGCAACACACAGCTTAACAGCATCGTTGTCACCCTTGCAGCTGCAGAGATTAAGCCAATTGAAGCTCCCGAGGATCTGGTTACCGAGACTTATATCTTCCAGGGCTTCGACACCTATTATGAGGAAGATGTTACCAGCGAAGTTCAAGTTGGTTTCTATGGCGAAAACGAGGTTTATATCCAAGGTTTAAGTACTGGATATGTTCCCGATGCTTGGGTGAAGGGTACTATCGAAGAGGGAGTAGTCACTATCCCCGAGACCTATCTGGGTGTTTGGAATTACGATGGCACTGATTATGAGGTAACATTTGCTGGCGCATCATTCATTTATGATGCAGAGGCCGAAACCTTCACTTCTAAGGAAGGATATAATACCTATACTGGCAAGTATCTATTGGACGAGTTTGCCGATGTCATACTGACCAAGAAAACTACTCCTGTTGTAACTGTCAGCGATGCTCTGTATGCTACTTATGTTGCTCCTACCGATGTTGACTTCACCGGTGCTGGAGTTACTGCTTATGCTGCTACGTTCGATGGAACATACGTTCTTCTCGAAGAAGTGACCACCGTTCCCGCTGGCACAGCTGTTATTGTGAAGGCTGCTGAAGCTGGTACATACGAAGTTAACAAGACAGAAGGTGCTGTTCTCGGCGCAACAAACGAGCTCATCGCAGCTACAGAGGATATTGTTGCCGATGGTACACAGTATGTTCTCGCTAAGCCTGAAGGCAAACCTGTTGGATTCTATCGTGTAACTGCCGGAAGTACTATTGCAGCTGGCAAGGGCTACATGGTATTCGAATCTGCTGTTAAGCCCTTCTATCCCTTCGCTGAAGATGATGCAACTGGCATTGAGAGCCTCAACGCTAATGCTAACCTCGACGGTGTTATCTACAACGTTGCTGGCCAGCGTGTAAGCAAGGCTCAGAAGGGTATCAACATTATTAATGGCAAGAAGATTCTGAAGTAAAAAAGCTCACCCCCACCCCCTCCCTTTCGGGAGAGGGGAGGAAGGGTGATATATTAATGTAATTACTAACCTATGACCCATACCCCTGTTTGTCACCTTCCCTTATGGGGAGGAAGGAAAGGGACTCATGATGAAATACATTAAACCATTAATACAGGTAGAAGAGGCTCAGGCATCTCAGATGCTGGCAGAGAGCCTGCCAATTATTAGTGATACAACCGTTGACGGCGGTCAAGCCTTGACCAAAGAAGAAGTCAACTGGGATATTTGGGGTGAAGAATAACAAATAGCCTCACTTTACGAATAATCCCCGAGACGCTTATGTGCCTCGGGGATTATTGTTTACTGATAAGTCTTATAGACCTGACTTTTCTTAAAACTCGGCGTTTCTTGGAGTCCTTGGGAAAGGAATGACGTCGCGAATGTTCTGCATGCCGGTAACGAAGAGGATGAGACGCTCGAAGCCAAGACCAAAGCCTGCGTGCGGACAACTGCCGTACTTGCGGGTATCGAGGTACCACCAGAGGTGTGTCATATCCATATCGCGTCGCTTAACCTCTGCCATTAACTTGTCGTAGCTCTCTTCACGCACGCTGCCGCCTATAATCTCGCCGATTGACGGGAAGAGCACATCGGTACCCTGCATGGTAGGACCAGGAGCAACGGCACCCTTGTAGCCTACAGAGGCTCCGTCGGAAGAATCGGCGGACACAGGCTTATTCTGCTTCATATAGAAAGACTTGAAAGCACGTGGATAGTCGGTCATGATGACGGGCTTCTTGAAGTGCTCTTCCACAAGGTAGCGCTCATGCTCGCTTGCCAAGTCGTCGCCCCAATTACAGGGGAACTCAAACTTCTTGCCGTTCTTGATGGCTTCCTGCAGGATGTTGATACCCTCGGTATAGGGCAGACGGATAAAGGTCTCCTTCAGTACGCCTTCAAGACGTTCCAAGAGCGTCTTATCAATCATCTTATTGAGGAACTCCAGGTCATCCTTGCAGTTGTCCAATGCCCACTTCACGCAGTACTTGATGAAGTCTTCTTCGAGGTCCATCAGCTCTTCCTGGTCGAGGAAGGCCACCTCAGGCTCTATCATCCAGAACTCGGCCAGATGACGGGGCGTATTACTGTTTTCGGCACGGAAAGTGGGGCCAAAGGTGTAGATGGCGCCAAGAGCAGTTGCTCCGAGCTCGCCTTCGAGCTGGCCACTAACGGTAAGCGATGTCTGTTCGCCGAAGAAATCGTCGTCGTAGATAATCTTGCCCTGTTCGTCCTTCTTCAGGTCGTAAAGGTTCTTGGTGGTAACTTGGAACATGTTTCCTGCTCCCTCGCAGTCGCTTGCAGTGATGAGCGGTGTATGGAAGTAGAAGTAGCCGTGTTCGTGGAAATAGGTGTGAATGGCCATCGCCATATTGTGGCGGATGCGCAGAATAGCACCGAAGGTGTTGGTGCGGGGACGCAGGTGAGCCACCGTACGAAGGTATTCCCAACTGGCACCCTTCTTCTGCAGGGGATAGGTGTTGTCGCAGTCACCCAGGATTTCAATGGTTGTAGCCTGAATCTCGCTGGCTTGACCTGCAGCAGGGCTTTCGACGAGCTTACCCACCACACTTAGGCAGGCGCCGGTTGTAATGCGCTTCAGAGTTTCTTCGTCGAAGTTGGCATCATCGCCCACAATCTGTATGTTCTTGATGGTGCTGCCGTCATTCAGGGCAATAAAGAAAATGCCCTTGCTGCCACGCTTCGAGCGCACCCAGCCCTTAACACAGATGTCGCTCCCATATGCAGTGCACTTCAGTGCATCAATTACTTTTGTTCTTTTCATAACTATGAACTTTTAACTATGAACTATCACTCAAACGCTCCCATCCTCAGCATGTTCACTTCCTTCTCAGTGAGGAAACGCCAATCGCCGCGACGGACATTCTTCTTTGTTAGGCCAGCAAAATAAACGCGGTCCAGCTTCGTAACCTTATAGCCCAGGTGCTCGAAGATGCGACGCACGATACGGTTGCGGCCGCTGTGAATCTCGATACCCACCTGTTTGTGGTCTGTCTCACTGGCATACGCAATAGCATCAGCGTGAATCTCACCGTCCTCCAGTTCGATGCCATCTGCTATCTGACGGATATCGGCAGCCGAAACGTTCTTATCAAGGAAGACATGATAAATCTTCTTCTTGAGGAACTGCGGATGCGTGAGCTTGGTGGCAAGTTCACCATCGTTGGTGAGCAAGAGCACTCCGGTCGTATTGCGGTCCAGTCGGCCAACGGGATAGATGCGCTCGCGGCAGGCACCCTTCACAAGGTCCATTACTGTCTTGCGGTTCTGCGGGTCGTCACTGGTTGTCACATAGTCCTTTGGCTTGTTGAGCAGGATATAGACCTTCTTCTCGATGTTGACTAACTGGTCATGGAAGAGGACTGTATCGGAACGTTTCACTTTCGTACCGAGTTCTGTGACAATCTCTCCGTTAACCCTCACCACGCCAGCCTCAATAAATTCATCAGCTTCGCGACGACTGCATACGCCAGCATTAGCGAGGTACTTGTTAAGACGGATTGGTTCATCAGGGTCGATGTGAGTTTCCTTATACTCTATCTGCTTCTTCATGCTGTACTTAGCATGAGGATTATAGTCGGCAGTACGGGGACGATAGCCGCCTTTGGCAGGCCTATAGCCACCTCTTGGGGATGGTTGATAGGGACTGCCATCGCGATTGTATCTCGGACGGGGCTGGTAACCACCTTCGCGGGGCTGGTAACCTTCTCTTGGCTGATAACCTTCTCTTGGCTGATAACCTTCACGGGGTTGGTAACCGCCTTCACGATTGTATCTTGGACGGGGCTGATAACCGCCTTCACGCTGATAACCGCCTTCACG
>JAGCNQ010000170.1 GCA_017645845.1 Bacteroidaceae bacterium | reverse complement strand
CGTCGCGAATGGGAATTCGCTCCCCTTTGTGGGGCCGGAGCCACATTCAGTGGCTCCTCTAAAGACCCCAGTCGCCCCAAGGAGAGGGGATATATACGACGGCCTGAAAGCTGTCCTCTGCAGTGGGGACCCTAAACTATGAACTGAAGTCTGTCAGAACCTGTAGCCAAACTTGCCGTAATGTGAAGTGAATTTAGCAGCTGTGCTATACTCCATGGTATAGCCGAGGAAGATGTGTTTCTGAATCTGGAGTCCTATGCCCACAGACAGACCAAGTCCGCTCACTCCTTTGTTTTTAAAGTGGATTTTGTCCTCCGTTTTATCGTAATCCACGTGCTCTCTGATGTTGCAGTCATAGCCAGCAGCCAGGCTCATAAATCCCCGCACTTTGTCTCCCCAGAAGCGGGAAGTGAAGCCCCGCAAGCCTGTCTTTAGACCTATGTTGCCTTCACCGAAATCAAATGGTGCAGAGAAATCAAGGCTGACGATATCCCATGCCAAGTACTTATGGAACTCGTGTTCCAGAACAAGGTTTGCACCAAAACCTGCATAGCCGTAACAGCTACCAATCTTCACCTCGGGCATGATATGATAGCCCTTGTCGTAACCGCCTTTATCGACAGTAGTTACGGTCTGCTTTTCAGTAGTGTCTGCCGGCTGAGCGCTCAAGGTCAGGGCAATAACCATCCCAAAAGCGGTAAGGAATAATTTGGAAAACTTCATAATTATAGTATTTAATGTTGATAATAACGGGACAAAGGTAACCTTTTTTAACGAACCTTACAAGGGAAAAGGTGAAAAGTTAACTTTAAATGTGTACAAAGAAACCCCGATGGCATTATACTCTAAATAGGAGTATTGCCATCGGGATATGTGAGGTTCCAGATATTATGATAATATCCTTTACTGTGCTGTAAAACTGATGACGGAATTGTTACCAGTGGCTGAGCTGCCCAAATAGAGGCCATGCCATGCGGTAGTAGCATCGGTGGGAGCAGTTGTGGAGGACTTCACGTTGTAGCTGCTGCCCTTAACCATGCCCGTTGCGGTGAAGAGGGCGAGGCTGCTGCTACACGAGGCCTCGAAGCTGTAGGTGACGAGGTTGTTGCCGGATGCGTCGGCCAGCGTGTAGTAGCGATTGGCTTCATAGCTGATGTTGGAGGTGCAGAAGTAGTAGCCCTGCTTGGCATTATTGATGGTGTTTCCGCTGCCTCCCCAACCGCCACCGCCGCCTTGCGAGGCTCCGGCGCTGATACCGATACCCGTGCCGGTAATCTGGATATAGGAGTTGTTGTCGCAGTCAAAGCCTTCCTCGGGAGCCCCCCTGGTGGTATAGGCGAAAGCAACACCATTGCCGATGGTGATGGCTCCGCTGCGCCCGGCATTGCTATCAATCGCATCGTTACCAAAGCCATAGCAGACGGTAACGCCGCCGTTGAAGACGATATTGCCTGAGCTGTTGATGCAGTCGTCATAGCATTTGAAGTAGTGTTTGCCACCGTCGATGGTGATGGAGGTCTTGGACTCCAGACCCTCGGCGCCGTTGGTGGAGGTATAGACCTCAGTTTCGCCGCCGGAGATGGTGATAGTTCCCTGCACCTTGATGCCCTTGGCAGAGCTGCCGTTGGACTGTTGCCCAGGTCCGCCGGGGTTGAAACCGCCCCCACCGCTGGAGCTGCCTCCAAGCGAGCTGCCCGTAGTGGTCACTTTCAGGCTTGGTCCGCTACCATCGATCTTGCCCTGCGAATAGGTGCCTGCGCTCTTGATGCCCTTACCACCTGTTCCGCTCATGGTGATGGTGATGTTGCCATCGTTGAAGGCGATGCTCTTGTCGGCCTTGATGCCCTTTGCGGTGTAGCTGTCGCTGCTGCCCGTCTGCCCGTCACCACTGTTGGTGATGGTCAGTGTGCCGCCATTGGTGATGACATTATCGGCCGAGATGCCTCTGCCTGCCGCGCCTGTCACTGTGATACCTACGCTGCCGCCGTTGAGCGTGAAGTCATCGCATTTGATGCCGGAACTGTAGGAGGCATCGTTGTTGATGACCTGCATGGCACCGCTGGGTTTTAGGGTAATAGTGCCACCGTCGATGGTGACGTTCTTCTTTGACTTAATGCTCTTGCTCATCGCGCCATTGTTGGCAATGGTTATGGTGCCTGCTGTGATAGTCATGTCCATGTCAGCCTTCAAGCCGATGGCATTATACGCCGTACCGTTGTCCTCACTGATATCGGAAGTACCACCATAGGTATTGGTGACGTTGGTGATGGAATAGGTGCGCGTGGTGCCGCTGGTCTGGTAGCTGTTGGAGATGCTGTAGTAAACATCGGAGCCTGACGTCGGGGCTGAGAAAGTGGCCGACCGGATGGTGTAGGTCTTGCCGCGGCTATTGTAGTCATCACCCTGAAGATAGTAGGTGCCTGTGACAGCCTCGCCGAAATCATAGTAGTAGAAGGTTACAGAACCATAGCCCGTGGAAGCGGTTTTTGTGACGGTCTGGGTCAGTGCAGTCACCTTTGTTCCATCGCTCTTGTAGAGGACAGGGTTCTTCCAGGCGCTGCTGCCTCCTGGAGGCATGCCTCCTCCTCCACCACCGCCCGACGTTGGCAAGCTGATATAAAGTTTGTATGAGGCAGTAGGTGTGTCATCGTCAGAGTTACCACTGGTCTCTGCCGTGCCACCCTTGCCATTGGCCTTGATGTCGATAACGGTGGTTGCGGCGCTTTCATCTATGGTGAGTGTGCCCTCGGCACTGATACCCTTGCCGCCTTCGGCAGTATTGGTGATGGTAATCTCACCGCCGTTGATGCTCACATTACCATCGGCTTTGATGCTGGTGGGGTAGCTGATATCGTCCTCCTCTACCATGATGCCGCCCGTTTGTGTAATGGTAAGTGAGCCACCGGAGATTATGCCGTCGCCACCAGTCTTGATGCCCTTGGCAGCATCGGCTGTGACGGTGATGTTGATGGTGCCGCCCTCGATGTAGATATTGCCGCTGTCCTCGTCCTCATGGTCTTCGGTCTCTCCCGTACTGGTGTCGCCTCCTAGGTCGCACTGGATGCCATCGTCGCCCACACCGTTGATGGTAAGCGAGCCGCTCTTCATTTGGAGATATTCTTCGCAGCTGATACCATCGCTCACAGCCGAGTTGATGTTCAGCGTCAGGTTCTTAATCGAGATATACGAAGCACTCTTGATAGCATGCTTATAGTTACCCACAACATTCAGTGTTCCGTTGCCCTGCAATTGGAGTTGTCCCTTGCTGTAGATGCAGGCTTTCTGTGAGCCGCTACCATCAGTCAGTGTGTTCTCCGTCCCTTTCTTGGCACTAAGTTGAATACGCTTGGAATTGGTAATGTTGATGGCTGCGTCGCTAGGGTTAGTAAGTGTGACACCGGCCAGTGCGACGGTACATTTATATGAGCCGCTTAATGAGAAAGAGCCGTCGGTCGTCGTGCCACTTAGTTGGTAGGTTATCTCGTCGCCATCCACGGCTGCCGTGTTCGACTGCGTGATAGTGACATGGGCACCACTGACGGTCGGGGTGACATACTGTGCCACATTGCCTGCCACCATCACAGTAGCCGATGTGCCGCTGTAGTCGATGCTTACCAGATTGTCTGTCACCTTCGTTTGGTCGATGTTCATGCCAGTAATGTCGTTCAAGGCAAACGTCTTGTTCATGATGGTCAGCGTTGTGCCATCCTGATATGTCATTACACCGCACTGAGCGGCAGGGAACTGATAAGTTACGTTGCCCACCTGCACGTTCAGCGTCTGTGCCTCGGTTGCTATCGTCATCACGAGGCATGCAAGAAGGATTGTCAGCTTTTTCATTTCTTTACGACTTTAAAGGTTCCACTCTTGCTTTTTACGATATACACGTGGCCATTGCGCATTTGCTTTCTGTCCACTTTCTGTCCCTGCAGGTCGTAGATGTCGGTGGTTTTGTCAAGATCAGTGATGTTCACTTCTTCGATGCCATCAGTCGTCTCGTCGGAGGTCGAGAAGTACATTTTGCTCAAGTCGGCTAGGGTGAACTCCTGGGAGCCAACCATCAGTTTGCCGTCTTGAATGGTAATCGTCAGCACTGTCGAACTGACGGAGGTTTTTGTTCCATCCGCTGTCTCAAACGTCAGGTACGGGTAGGGATAATTGTCGGCCATTGCAGACAATGTGCCTGCCATCACAAGGGCCATCATAAACAATTTTTTCATAATATAGTGATTTTTGTTGTCAGTGGTTATTCTCTATTCCGAAACTCGGAGGGTGTCATGCCGGTCTGTTTCTTGAAGAAACGGGCGAATGAGGCTTGTTCGTTGAAGCCCAGTAGATTACTGATTTGTTGGACGGTATAGTCGCGACGTGAATCGAGGAGCGACTTGGCTCGAATAGTAACGTAGGTGTTAATCCATTCAGGGGCACTGATGCCTGTCTCGCGCTTGATGACCTCGGAGAAATGCTTAGGCGAGAGACTGCAGAGGTGGGCGTAGAATGCCATTTCGCGTGACTCACAGTGGTGGTGGATAAGAGCATCGTAGAAGCGACTGAAGAGTAGTTCGTTGGGTGTGAGAAAGAATTTGTCTGGGGTGTTGCTGAGGTGGTACTCTCCAATCATGTTGAGCATGATGGCCAATAGATTAGAAAGCATTTCCAGGCGGTGCGGACTATCCGACTGCGTAATTGTCCGCAGCAAACCAACCGCGTTAATCACGCTGTTATACTGTTCATTAGTAAGGTGGGTAGCGGGATTGCGGCGGTAGCGCGGAGTATAACGTGTATAGGGGTAGGAGTGCTGTAGTCGGTTGAAGAACTTTCGCGAAACGACAACCATCGTTACCCTATAATCAACAGATGCCTGCTTCGACATAAAAATCTGGTTAGGAAGCAGTATGCTAACATCATGGGCTTTAAACACAGGGTCAGGCATGTTTTTGTTCCATAACATTCCCTGATGACAAATGATAATAAGCAGCAAGTCGGGGGCGAGAAATGAATCTCCATACACAGGCGAGCATGTCACATTGTCTATCACTACTACCCCCTGCTTGGCGATGGTGTCCTGTTGCAGGATGTATGGATGTTGAGTATTAATGTATGATTCCATTTCGCTTTTTGTTTAATTATCAGCCACAAAGTTAGGCATTTTCAACCAATCTCTATCATACAATCCGACAAATTGTTAAATATTGCCTCCCAAAGGATAAGAATATTATTCCAAAGTTTTGCAGGAATGAGTGGATTGCTGTACCATTGACCTATGGTCGAACTAGTAAGTGCGCTCGGAAAAAAGATAACTGGCCATACAAGAGCGAGATAGTGGGGCCCGGATTGCCCCCGAGTTTATATGAAGAAGAAATCTATCTTATCTTGAATACGGCTGAGGTCTTCAGATTAGCAGTAGTGGGGTAGGTGATTTCGAGAGCGTCAGCAGTCTGCTTCCATTTCAGTTTGCCTTTATAACCGAGAAGAGTGACACGCTTGATTTTCTTGGTGTCAGTTGCGGCACCCCCCAATGACTTGATGCGCACCACCTGACCACCCTCAGGGACATTCATCGTGAAGGCATAGAGGTTGCCGTTCTTCCCAAGGGTGAAACGGATGTCTTGGGGTGTGAACTGGAATTCTGCATGATGTTTGCCGAGTCCACCGCCAGGCAGTTTTTTCAGTTTACCATCCCTCATTTCTCCTTCGCCAAGGGTGGTCCATGCCTTGCTGCCATAGACGGCCTCGCCATTCACCTGCATCCACTGACCCACCTTTTCGAGCATTGTGACGCATTCGTCCTCAATACTGCCGTCGGGACGCATGGGGATATTGAGGGCAGCATTGCCATCTCGACAGATTGCCTCGATGATGAAGCGTATCATAGAGCCGGAATCGTAGGTGAAACCAGGAGCGTAGAACCAATCGCCGACAGGTGCTTCGCGAATCCAGGGTTGCGATGCATTGATGGTATCGGGGAAGTCGAACTCCGCAGTATTCACTGCACCATTCGTGGGTCGGCGGAACTTGATGATGCTGAAGCCATCCACCTTGCCACGTGTTTTCAACTGTCGGTTGTAGTAGTCTGCCATCACCGTTGGCATGGCGTTGCACTTATAGCCCGTACCTGTTCCGTTGCCTGTGAAGGGTCCTTGTACCGTGCCGTCGGTATAGATGAAGTCGGGATCATAGTTGGCGCAGACATCCATCATGCGTAGGGCCCACTGGGTGGCATACCACTTGCAGTAGTCCAGATGGCGGGTGTAAATGCCGTCCTTGGGAGGTGACCATCCTGTATGCGCCATCTCATCGACCGTCTCATACTCACGCAGGTCGATGCCATAGAGCAGGCGGGGGTCGTAGCCTTCCCACCACTTGCCTTTGCCGTCGGCCAACGTTAAATGTCCATCGTAGGGAACGCCGGCCTTCTTGCCCTTTTTGTCGGAGCCAAAAGCTGTCTGCCACCACCACCATGTGTATTCGTGGTGGAAAGTAACGCCGTAGCGCATGCCGTGCTTATGGCAAGCATCCACCCATTCGCGTAGGATGTCGCGCTTCGGGCCGATGTTCACCGAGTTCCAGGGGTGATACTGCGAGTTCCAGAGGTCATAGTTGTCGTGATGTACGCCCTGAATCATCAAGAACCGTGCTCCGGCTTTCTGGTAGAGTTGCGTCAGGTATTCAGGGTCGAGCTTTGTGGGGTTCCAGTCGCGTAGCACTTCCTTGTAGCCTACCTCCGATGGATGGCCGAAGCGCTTCAAATGGTTGCGGTAGGCATGATGCTCTTCCTTATAGAGGTTGCGGGCATACCAGTCGCCACTTTCACCGGCCGATTGTGGTCCGAAGTGTACCCAGATGCCAAACTTGGCGTCGCGCAGCCACTGCGGTGTGCCCGGATAGTTTTGTTCTATGCTCTCCCAGTTGGCTTTGTAGGGCCCGTCGGTGATGGGAATATTGAGTTGCACATTCGGGAACGCTTTGTTGTCGGCCATCTTTACGGAGCCTATGGGCATCTTTGCCGGAATTTCGGGGAAGGGCGGCAACTGAGGCATCTCACCATCTTTTAGAGTCTGTTGTGCGTGGCAGTAGCTACTTAAGATAAAGGCCAGTGCCGTTGTAATCATAAGATTTTTATAGTTCATTTTTGTTCGTTTTGGATTCTTTGGAAACCATCCCTTCTCAACGCGTTTCTTTTGTTCGAATAACTCGCCGATGCCCCATAGCGCTGAGGCTCCGAATACACCTACTATGGCCGACACTATAGTATTCTCAATAAATAGTGCAGCCACTACCGCAGCCACTCCGACTGCCATAAAAAGAGGCCAGGGACGTGTGCCCCAATAGTACTCTGCCTTGATGACGATGGGATGCCATATACCTATGGTCAGGAATGTGCATACTGCTATGACGATACCCGTGTAGTTCATTGTAAAGTTTCCTAATAATGATGTATAATGTTTCCTTCCTTTGCAAAGATACGACAATTAGTTCATAGTTCATAGTTCATAGTTCATATTTTTTTACTATCTTTGCAGTAGCAAGGGATAATAAGTGTATATATTTGCCACAATACTAATAAAAAACTGAGAAGAATATGAAGAAAGACATCTTTGCTCTTGTAGTGTTATCGATTTTCATAGTGCCCGTACAGGCCGACAATTGGATGAAGCGGCTTCCAGACGATGCTTACATCTCCACACTCTCCATTCCTGGCAGTCACGACTCGGGCACAGGCAATGGCTTCCCTGGCGTTACGACGTCCATCTACGGGCCTTTTGGTGACAAATATGCCCGCACTCAGGACAAAAGTTTCGAGGAGCAATGGAATATGGGCGTCCGTGCCTTCGACCTGCGTCCGTGCATAAAGGATAACTACATCAACGTGAACCACGGCATCATGCCTACCAACCTCCGTTTCGACAATGCCCTGTATTTCTTGCGTGACAAACTCAAGGAGAACCCCTCGGAGTTTGCCATCATTCACCTGCTTCATGCCTCTGACGGTGACGATAATGCGAGCAATTACGGCGAACGGCTACTCGAACTGTTTAACCGCGACGACCTGAAGGACTTTCTCATACCATTCAAGGGCACACTCACGGTCAGGGAGATGCGTGGTAAGATACTGCTGCTCAGCCGCAACCAGTATGCCGACAGTCCGGTAGGTGGTTTCTTCCATAACTGGACAGGCCAGATAAACTGGAGTGCACAGTCCAACGGACAGATTGCCGGGCCTGGGGGCGCCACAGCGAAACTCTATATGCAGGACTTTGCCGAGACCTATAAGGACGGTGACCTCGACCGTAAGGTTGCAGCCGTCTGCCAGATGCTTGACTTCAGCACGAAGCACCAGACCAGCACAGCTTCGGACATAGTTTGGGTCTATAACTTTGCATCCGCTTACTCTAAGACCTCACGGCTTTACATCCCGTTTGTGGTCGATGAAGAAATCTCCTCGAGTGACGGCTATCGTGACAATGCTGCACACACCAATGCTGCCATCATCGACTATCTGGCTGACTCGTCGCACAAGGCAGGACCTACTGGCATCATACTGGCCGACTATGTGGGAGTCAATTCAAGCAATGGCTATGATACCAGGGGGCAGGAACTTATCGATGTACTTATCGCCAACAACTTCCGCTATCTGCAGGACATGTACCAGGTAGAGGAGAGCAGTGCAACGTACCGCAAACCCGTCGACATGTCTGCGCGTATCATCAACCCGTGTTTCAACAGCAACCAGCTCATGGGGTGGGAGGGCGACCAGTATGGTGCGGTGAACCCCAACGAGAATGCCGAGCACTTCAACCACAACTTCGATACTTATCAGACGCTTACCGACCTGCCTAACGGCGTCTATGCCATTGGGTGCAAGGCCTTCTATCGCTGTGGTGAGGCACAAGAGGCGTATGACCACTATCGTATCAAGGACCGTGCATTGCGCAACGCACGCCTCTATGCCGTGACCGGTACCGACAGACTTACCTACCCCATCGTATCGCCCTTCACCAAGAGCTATACCTCGCCCAGAGGAGTGGGCCGCGAGATTGCTGTACAGAACGGCACAAGGAACTATTACGTGCCCGATGACATGATTTCCGCAGAGTACTACATGCACACGTTGGGGGCTTACGACAACATCATCTTTGCCGGAGTTTATAACCACAAGCTGACGTTCGGTGTCATGAAGCAACAGGCGGCCGGCACTGACTGGTGCATGTTCGATGACTTCACGCTCACATACTATGGCAACCAGCCTGAGGCCTACCGGCTTTGGCTCAGGGAGATGAAGAAGAAGAAGCTCAGCTACAGTGCTACTTCCGTCAGCAAGTGTTACTACGAAGCATACAATGATGCATTCAACGTAACTACCAACACCAGGTCGGAAGCTGTTGCAGCCATGAAAGTTGTTGATGCCGCGGCAGAGGATATTGCCTTCAATGCAGAGTTATGGACCGCGTACAAACAGTTGGGCGAAACGGCTCTGGCTATTCTAAATGATAATAAGTACAGCGAAGAGGCCAAGGATTTCCTGCGCTCATACTATGAGCTCGTCTATCAGAAGAGGGTAAGCGAACTTGAGCTAACCAACGTACAGCTTCAAAAGGCCATCGAGGACTTGCAGCTCAACATCGACATGACCAGCAATGGCCAGTGGACAGACATCACTACAGTCCCCGAACGACTTGATGGCCAAACGACCAATCAACAAATCTATACAATGGACGGCAGACCTGTAGTTCCCGGATCGGGTCAGCACGGACTCTTCATCATCAGGGGTACGAAAAAAGTGAAAAAGGTGAAGAGGTGAAAAGGTTTTCCCTTAAGCCTCTCATCTCATTTCTTAATTTTTAACTTTTTAATTTTTCAACTTTTCCCGGGGGATTATTGTCTATAATACACCAGACTCACGTTATCTCAGGTAAATTTTCATAGTTGTCTGTGCGCTTCTGTTGTGCGCCTTTACTATGTAGATACCACTGGGGATACCGACGAGGGGCAGAACCCTGCAGTCCTCTCCACCTGCCACTCTCTGCCCCAGAGTATTGTACACCTCTATGTCGGCCATACTGCTTGCCACGAGTTCCCAACCCTCTAACCTCACGTCGAGCGAGTTGCTGGCTATATCGATGAGGCCTGTGCTTTCCTCGCGAACGTAGGCATGCTGGAACTCATTGCCATACCGGTCCACTACAGCAACGGCAAAGCGATAACCACTCAACCGGTTCGCCGGTATGCTAAAGGAATCGGTATAGCAAGTCTGAAGCAGATAGGTGGAGAGTATTCCACCGGCCGTACTGCGTTCGGCATAGTCGTCCGCTATGTTGTCGGGTATGGCATAGACAGCGAAGCGTACTGCGCCTATTGGTCGCTCCCCGGTGTTTTCGGCTCCGTAATCCCAGTCGGGCGATTCCCATCTCAGGATGTTTTCTTCCCATCGGAGATTCTCTACCGGCCCGTAGGCATACTTTTCCTTCCAGTCGATTGCTGGGGTAAGTGCAGGCCGCTGGTATTTGTTCCGCTTGAGCCATCCCCCTAATCCGCTGACCTTCTTGCCGTCGATGTCACAGGCGGAATAGTATATCTGACCGGGTGCGGCATTCACAGTGTATTGGCGTGAATATTGCATTTGTTGGCCTACTTCAGTCCAGTCGGACGTGGTATTGCTGGACTGCAGGAAAGTCAGAGAGTGACTGGCATAGTGGTGGCGTCCGAAATGGCTGGCTACGGTGGACCACCATTCTGTCATGGGACCAAAGGGATTGGTGCTGTGATTCGTCTTCCAGTATATCTGTGGTGAGATGTAGTCGATGGTTCCCTCTTCGAGCCATGCGACAGGGTCGGAGAAGATGCCGTT
>JAGCNQ010000169.1 GCA_017645845.1 Bacteroidaceae bacterium | reverse complement strand
CGAGCTCAGTTTGGCTAAGTGCGAAGCAGTCGTCTGCTACTGACAGAGTAGCTCCTTCGTTCAGACCTCTGCCTCGTACTTGCACTTTTGCGCTGAAGGGACGAGAGAGCGGTTGCAGGCCGAAGTCTATCTCTTCTCCGGCAACGGGCACAAAGATTTCCGCTCCGTTCTCATCGTTGCAGTAGAACTGTTCGTCTGTCTTGTTGCCCCAGATATATTGACAGAGCTCCGGATAATCAACAAAGGGGTTACGATTGCCCTGAATGCCGAAGATGGCTTCGCACCGTTCCTGCTCTATCTCGTCGAGGGGGTCGGCTTCTGCCCACTCGAGCATTAAGTTATAAACCCAAGGCCGCATCAGCAGAGGACTGTTGGGGTCAACTGTGAGCAGACCTTCGGTCGTCGTCCAGAGAGAAGTCATATGGCTGTAGCACGTAGCCATATAGAAATATGTGCGAGCGAAGTCGCCCTTCCATTTGTCTGCCGGCTCCCAAACGGTGATGAGGCTATCAGCCCGGTAGCTGCTGCTCTTGCCCACCTTCGTGACGCCATTCGTATATGCGACCGTGCCGTCCACGACTCCGATAGGATTGTTACTCTTCCTGCCGTTTGCCGTCGCATCTGCGGGATAGAGGTTGAAGAGGTCGCAGTAGGCATTGTTCTTCACGTGTCCCCACCAGCTGTTTGCCCAGATATGTTCTATGTTCATGTTGTTCACGGCAGTCATGTCGGGATTGAAGTAGCGTACTACATTGCTGTAACGGTCGCGCACTTGCATGTCCTCCATCTGGTCAGTCAGCCAGAATCCGCTCCAAGTTCTGTCTATGCCTCCACCATAATCCAGGACACGGTCAGGCTGGATAATGTTGTGCAGGGCGGCCTTGAGCTGTGTGCCACGAAGTCCTTCTGCCTTACGGTAGTACTGCTCTTGGGCGAAGGCCATTGAACAATGACCAATGACCAATGACCATTGGGCAAGGAGCAAGAGAACTAAGAGATTCTTCTTCATTTCTGTAATATCTTTTTACCGTTACGGATGACGATGCCTTTCGTGTTCCAAGGAACCCTTCTGCCCATCAGGTCATAGGTTTCATTGTTGACCATTCCTTCGTTTTCTGTGATGATTGGCAATGCATCGGGCAGTTCGTAGCCTGTCACCTTGACATCCTTTACCTCCCAGCAGTAGCAAGCCGAGCTGTTGCTTGTGTAGCGGAAGGCTATTGTGACGTTATCCCTCCCGCAGCAACTGGCCAGACTGATGTCGCCGGAGGAAACAAATTGGGTGAATCTTCCAGTAGGAGGTTCTGGGAACGCTGCATCAAGCACTTGCCAAGTGGCATCCTCGGGAACACCTTCGTAATCGTAGCTTACAAGTACTTGGAAGTAGGTATTCTTCACGGAGACTGTCTCGTTGTAGCCTGTGGCGTGTTGGAACGTAAGCACAGCATCCTCAATCATTGTCAGGTCGAGACTGTACATGAGGTATTCGTCGGCCTCCTTACCTGGAATGCTATAGGCATTTGCCTTTGCACCATAGGTGCCGTCGCTCGTCCATACTTCACCTTCACAACCCTCATAGGTGCGGACGAAGAACGGGTCAAGTCCTGACTGCATCGAGCATTCAACCAGCGTAGCAAAGATAGGCGTAATATCGTCACCTCCGCCGCCTATAGATGTACCGTCCACGTTGAAGGCGAAATCAATGCTGTCTCCCCAGATATACTCAGCAAGGTTTGGAAAATCGACGAAGGGATTGCGGTTCAACTGCTCAGAGTATACCCGATCATTGCGCGTAATCTCCCATTCGCTCACAGGGTCGTTCTTTGCCCATTGCAGCAACAGCGGCAGGATGTCAGACTTCAGCGTCGGATAGTCCTCCTGCCTAAATGAAACGTTAACGTCGCTGCGGTTTCTCCAATCAACATCGGGGTAACAAGTCGCCACGTAGAAATAGATTCGAGCGAAGTCCCCCTTATACTCGTCGCAAGGTTCAAACACCATTTTATTGTTATCATCCTTTCCCGTCTTCATTCGTTTGTTAGAATATGAAACCGAACCTTTTACAACTCCCAAAGGATAGTTCCCCTTCGCACTATTGGCATTCGATTCGGACGGAATTACTTGGAAGAGGTCACTTCCGACCGCAACACTTGTTCCGCCAGTCCACCAACTTTGGGGAGCAACATGCTCTTTATTCATACCGCTTACGGCCGAGCCGGTTCCATTGAAATAATGAACCTCTTCGCTGTAATAGTCCATCACTTGGTGTCTTCCCTGTGAGTTTGTCTTGGGCAGATAGTCTACATTCTCGTACGACGCCCACAGGTTGTCGTATCCAATCTTCGTGTGTTTCGCAATCACATCGTGCAAAGCGGCTTTCAGTGCAGCCTTCTTCTTGCCGTTGGCATTGTCGTAATATCCTTTTGGGATGCCTGCCCATGCAAAGGGCGATGAGCAGGGGCCAAGGAGCATGAAGAGCAGCAATAGGGTAGTATGTCGTCTCATTGTTATTTTGAGTCTATCAGTTAATAGGTTTATGAGTTTTACTCCTGCAAAGGTACGAATAAGCGAGCGAAATACAAAAGAAAAGCTTGTTTTTCTTTTTATTCCCGAGTGGTTCCGCGCATTAAAAGCGCGCCTTCTTGCGCTCCAGTAGGTGCTCAGGCGCAGGCGGAAGGTGCTAAAGCATCCAAGAAGTACTTTCGAGATTTACCTCAAAGGTACGAAGAAAAGTGAAAAGTGAAAGGTGTGAAAAATTAACGCATAAGAAGCGCGTTTTTGCAAACCTTAGGGTTTACATTTGTGAACCTTAGGGTTTGCACGTGTGAACCCTAGGCTTTTCAAAAACTACCCTTAATGCCGAAAAATTGGGCTAACTTTACTCAAAATCGCTCCGTAGAAATATCCCTTTCGTAATACTTTGGTGTGAGCCTGCTATTGCTGCTTGTTTTGTTGTGCAATAGTATGTAATAAGGCATCCCTGAAGTCTTAATACAGGATAATACCTAACATTCTATTCCAACTTGGTCTCACATGAACTTTGCAAAAAGAACATATTTGTGATTCCTCTGATTTGTAAAGATATTTGAGAGCGCCTATAGACTCGATTGATCGGGTGAGTCGACTCAAACGATAAAATGAGTCGATTCATTTGATCGAATGAGTCGACTCAAGTTTTAGGGGGTATTTTCTCGTGTAAGAATTTTTCGGAAGATTCTTATATACCGATGGTGATTCAGCAGCCACTGAAGGCAACATCTTCGAAGGTGAGGGTGGGGATGAGCTCTGTCTCCCACGGGTCGGCATCGTTGCAGACGTGGCTCAAGCGCTGCCAGACATCGAGCATGTTGCCTGTGATGTTCATGCCGCTGACTGGCTGGACAATGCTTCCGTTCTCAACGAGGAAACCTTCGATGCCGTAGGAGAAGTTGCCGGTCACAGGGTCGCAATTGCCACCATTAAAGTCTGTGACGAGGATTGCATGACAGGACTCGGCAATCAGTTGCTCCATGCTTTCAGTTCCCTGCTCCATGACAAGGTGGTGAATGCCCTGTGTGGTAGGCTCCATGCCTAGCTTGCGGCTTGTCGGTGTGTCTATGAAATAGGTTTGCAGGTGTCCCTTTGTGAAGAGATTCCGCCTCTGGGTGGCTACGCCGTCGTAGTCGAAGAGTGCAGCTCCGCGAGTGCCTGGCAGTAGCGGGTCATCGACAATGTTTACGAGTGGCGAAATGACTTGTTGGCCGAGTTTGTCCAGGAGGAACGAGGTGCGCTGCTGCAGGGCCTGGCCGTTCATGGCATTCAGTATCGGTTGCAGGAAGTTGCCGGCGCAGGGCGATTCCAATATCATGCGGTATCGTCCGCCGGGTGCTGGCCTCTGTCCTATCTTGTTCAGTGTCCGCTTGAGGGCTGTCGGGGCAATGCCTGTGCGCGGCATCTGGTGGAAGAAGAGTCGTGTCTCGCCCCAACCGTCCATTGGATGCTGTCCGCCCTCTCCCTCTGCGGTGATGATGTTGGTGAGCGTACAGTAACTGCTCTGCTCATGTCCGTCGAAGCCGTTGCTGATGAGGTAGTGCGCCTGATGCTGGCGGTCCATGTAGCGCGTCTGCATGCTGATGATGCGTTTATCTGTACCCTCCACCTCGGCTGCGGTGTCTTGTAGCAGCTTTAGCTTTTTCTTCGGGTCGATTTCTGAGAGGGCGGCATCGAAGTTTTGCAGGTCAGGCCCGCCGCCCTTGTAGTAGCGGTTGGGGTCGGAGAGGGTGCGGCTCTCGTCGGACTCCAGCAGGCGCGTCATGTCGTAAGCCTTGCGGATGAAGTCGCTGACAGACTCGGGGCGCAGGTCGTTGGTATAGAAGAAACCGTCGCGGCCGTCGAGGTAGAGGTTGATGGCGAGCGATAAGGATGTGGCGCGCAGCATCTTCTCCACCTTCCCATCGCGCAGGATGATGTTGTCCTCGTTGTTCTCCAACAGGACGAGTTTGTAGTCGAGCTGCGCAGGGAGCTTCAGGATGTCCTCCTCGGCGCGATATATGAGTTCATAGTCCATAGTTCATAGTTCGGACCCTCTAAATCTCCCTTAAAGGGAGACTTTTCTCCCCCCTTTAATGGGGGAGTTAGAGGGGGAGTCGGAGGGGGCTTCTATCCCACGATGAGTTTATCTATCAGTACTGTCGGCAGACCCTGGCTGACTGCGACCTTCTGTCCCTCCTTGCCGCACATGCTGGCGCTGTGGTCAATCATGAGATTGTCACCCACCATACTGATGCGGCGAAGCGCCTCCGGGCCATTGCCGATGATGTTAAGGTCGCGCAGGGGGCGTGTCAGCCGTCCATCCTCGATGAGATAGCCTGTCTTCATGAAGAAAGTGAAGTCGCCTGCCCCTATCTGCACCTGTCCGTTGGTGAAAGACTGGGCATAGACGCCGCGCTTTACGCTGCGAATGATGTCCTCTTCCTTTGCCTCGCCGGGAAGCATGTAGGTGGAGCGCATGCGGGGAATGGGCAAGCAGCGGAAACTCTCGCGCCTGCCGTTGCCAGTGGGCTCGACTCCGAAGTGCCGGGCGCTGATGCGGTCGTAAAGGTAACTGTTGAGGCGCCCATGGTCGACGAGCGTTGTGCATTGTCCGGGAATGCCCTCGTCGTCGTAGCGCAACATACCTGCATCACCAGGAAGTGTGCCGTCGTCCACAATACTGATACTGGGATGACAGATTTGCTTGTCCAGTTGTCCCGTGAAGATGCTGTCTCCGGTACGGATGAAGTCTGCCTCAAAAGCATGACCGATGGCTTCGTGCAACAAGATACCGCTGCTTCCGGCTGCCATTACGACAGGCATCTCGCCGCCCTCTATCTGCGAGGCCGAGAATAGGAAGTCAGTACGGCTGATTGCTTCGCGGACCACTTCCTCGATAAGAGCATCAGAGAAGAACTCCGCGCCCATCTGCATCATCTGGGAGGCATAGCCCATCTGTGTCTGTCCTCCCCGCTCCATGACGATGTTCACCGAAAGCGAAGTGCGAGGCCGGAAGTCGTGGAAAGCTGTGCCGTCGCTGGCCGCGAACTGGACCTCCTGCATCCTCTGCGAGATGTAAGCCTTGACTTTGACAATGGAATCATCAAGCACATGGGCTTTCTCTTCAACTTGCATGAGGAATTGGTGAATGGCCTCACTCTCAACCCCTCTCTGGGGAGAAGGGAGGGATGAATGTTTAAATTCTCGCAGTGAAAGCCCCTCTCCCCGGAAGGGAGTTGGGGAGAATCTTCCTCCAGCAAACATCGCAGCTTGTAAGAGAGCTTTTTCGCTGAGGTCCATCGTGTAGGCATAGCCTGTCTCGGTGCCTTGAACAGCACGGATGCCGGCACCATAAAGGCAGACCTGCTGTGCCTGACTCACCGCTCCATCCTGCAGCACCATGCTGCTGATGCGCGTGTCCTCTAAAAAAATATCAGCATACTCGCCGCCACAGCTAAGTGCTGCGGAGAGTATGCCGTTAAGTTGTTTGTCAGTAATGGGAAACATTTAATCCCTGATCTCTATTTGTCGAGCAATTCAGCCAATGTCTTGCCCAGTTCTTCGCCGCGAAGACCAGCCTTGATGACTTTGCCGTCGGGGCCATAGAGAATGGTTGCAGGGATAGCCTTGATGTTGAAGAGGTCGCTTGCAGCACATTGCCAGCCCTTGAGGTCACTAATCTGGGGCCAAGTGATGCCTAAATCCTTAACACTCTTTTCCCAGGCTTCCTGTTTGTCGTCGAAGGAAATACCAACCACCTCGAAACCTTTCTCATGATACTTCTCGTAGTTCGCCTTCACGTTAGGCATCTCTGCGCGGCAGGGACCGCACCAGCTTGCCCAGAAGTCAACGAGGACATACTGGCCCTTGCCTACATAGTCGGTCAGATGACGCTCATTGCCTTCGAGATCCTTGCCTACGAAGTCAACGACAGATGCACCGGGCTGCTTGTTCTTCTCGCCGCTGATAGAGGCCACAACAGACTCGAGCATCTTGCAATCCTTGTACTTGTAGTCCTTCAGGAAGTTCTCGACGAACTCCACACCAAGAGCATCTGTGCCACTTGTACGAAGGAAGAAGACAGGAACGAGATTGTCTTTGTTATCAAGGATGATTTGCTTTCTCGCCTCATTGATGTCCACCATTATTTCATCGTAACGCTTGTCGAAACCTGCCGCTATGTCCTCGGGAATCTTGCCCTCATACTTCTCGTGAACCTTGTCATACTCCGTGAATAATTCTTTCATCGGGTCGCTTGCGTGGTCCGCACGCTCAAGTGCTTCGGCAAGTTTCATGTTGCTTTCAGAGCCTTTTGTTATGGTGGCTTCGCCATCCTTGATGGTTACTTCAATAGGTTCGCCGTCGATGAAGACCGTGCTAATCTGATTGCGTCTGTCGGCTGTGCGTCCTATTGCGGCGATGCAAGGCTCTACTGTGTCCACAACAAACGTGACAACTCCGTCGGCTACCTGTCCTTCGGCCAATGTCTGACCGTCGAACAAGCTATGGAGGAATGTGGGCTTCGGGTCGCCCAAATCGCCTACAATTTTGATTTCTGTCTTTGTCTCTGTCTTTGCGCAAGCTGCCAGACAAATGACAGCAAGCATTGTCATTAAGAAATTCTTTTTCATTCTATTTAGGATTAAAGTGGTTTCAGATACAAATGCAAAGGTACGGAAAAAGTGTTAAATGGGAAACGAAAAGAGAAAAGATTTTCCCTTTTTCCCGATGGAACGTGTTTTTTGTGCCGCTTCTCTCAGAACTTGAAGTACCGCTTTGCGTTGTAATAGGAAATGTCTCGAACCATCTGCTCGATGAACGGCATCTCCTCGACGGGCAATTTGCCATCTTCCACGTCCTGACCGATGAGGTTGCACATGCAACGACGGAAGTACTCGTGGCGAGGGTAGGAGAGGAACGAGCGGCTGTCGGTGAGCATCCCTACAAACCGGCTGAGCAGTCCCAGAACGCTGAGGGCATTCATCTGCCGCTCCATGCCGTCGAGCTGGTCATTGAACCACCATCCGCTGCCAAACTGTATCTTGCCGGGCACGGGACCCTCCTGGAAGTTGCCAATCATAGTGGCAATCATCTCATTGTCCGCAGGATTGATGGGGTAGAGGATGGTCTTGGCCAGATTACCTTCGCTATCCAGCTTGTCGAGGAAGCGTGAGAGACACTCGCTGGTGTTCCAAGTACCTATACTATCATATCCCGTATCAGGTCCTAATTGCCTGAACATGCGTGTGTTGTTGTTGCGCATTGGACCATAGTGGAACTGCTGGGTCCAGCCGACACGGGCATCCATGCGCCCGCCTTCGAGCATCAGGGCAGAGCGGAACTTGCTGACTTCTTCTGCTGTGGGCTGCTTACCGTCCATTACCTTCAGGAAGATGCTGTTCACTTCTGCTTCAGTAAAGTTATCGGCATAGAACTCGTTCACGCCATGATCCGAGAGTCGGCATCCGACGCTGCCAAAGAAATCGTGCCGCTTCTGCAGTGCATCGAGAAGGTCGGTGTAGGAACGGATGTCCATGTCTGCCGTCTGACTGAGCTTTCCGATGTAGGAGCGATAAACTGTTGGGTTGTCGATGGCCATCGCCTTGTCCGGGCGCCAAGTGGGCAAGACCTTGGTGAATAGGTCGCGCATCGCGATGTGATGTTCCAGAGTATCGGCCGGGTCATCAGTAGTGCAGACAACCTCCACATTGTAATGCTGCATCAAGCCACGTGCAGAGAACTCGGGCAGCTTCAGCTTCTCGTTACACTCCTCGTAAATCTCACGAGCAGTAGAGGCATTCAACAGCTTGTTGATACCAAATGCAGTACGAAGTTCGAGGTGCGTCCAATGATAGAGCGGATTCCTCATGCAGTAAGGCATCGTTTCTGCCCACTTCTGGAACTTCTCCCAGTCGCTGGCATCGCCCGTGATATACTTCTCCTCCACACCATTGCTGCGAAGGGCACGCCACTTGTAGTGGTCACCGCCAAGCCACAGTTCAGTGATACTGGAGAAACGATGGTCTTCGGCAATCTCCTGTGGGTTGAGGTGACAATGGTAATCAATGATGGGAAGATGCTCGGCCTGCTCGTGAAACAACTTCTGCGCCGTCTCTGTCTGCAGCAGGAAATCTGTGTCCATGAAATTTTTCATAGGTCTTATAAGTCTTATAGGTCTTATGGGTTTTATAGAAGGCTTTTCGCAATGCCGAGTTCCAAACCTCGCAGTTCTGCCAAGCCACGCAGGCGGCCTATACAGCTATAGCCTGGATTGGTTTTCTTCTTAAGGTCGTCACACATCTGGTGCCCGTGGTCGGGACGCATCACGATGCTCTTCTTCCGCTTCTGCTGTATCTCAAGGAAGGCCTTCATTACTTCGTACATGGGTACATCGCCCTCCAGATGATTTGCTTCATGGAAGTTACCTTCTGCATCGCGTTGAGTGCTGCGCAGATGGACAAAGTCAATACGGTCCCAGAAACGGCGCATCATGGCTGGAAGGTCGTTCTGTGCACTTACGCCGAAAGATCCTGTGCAAAGGCAGAGACCATTGGCTGGGCTTGGCACAGCATCGATGAGTGCCTGAAAGTCCTCAGCTGTGCTAAGGATACGCGGCAGCCCGAGGATGGACATGGGTGGGTCATCGGGATGAATGACTAACTTGACACCAACTTTCTCTGCAGCAGGACAAACCTCGCGGAGGAAATAGATGAGGTTGGAGCGCAGTTTCTCGGGCGTGATATCTTTATAGCGGTCAAGCTCTTTCTGGAACTGCTCCAGTGTGAAACTTTCCTCAGAGCCAGGCAAACCGGCTATCATATTGCGGGTGATAAGCTTCTTCTCAGCTTCGTCCATCTGATCGTAGCGTGCCTTAGCCTTTGCAATCTCTTCGGCTGAATAGTCTTTCTCTGCTCCGGGACGGTGTAGTATAAAGAGGTCGAAGGCAACGAAAGCGGCACGTTCGAAGCGCAGGGCGCGACTGCCATCTGGCATCTCATAGGCCAGATTGGTACGTGTCCAGTCGAGAACAGGCATGAAGTTATAGGTCACAACATCCACACCACACTCGCCCAGATTGATGAGGCTTTGCTTGTAGTTGTCAATGTAGCGTTGGAAGTCACCTGTCTGGGTCTTGATATGTTCGTGCACGGGTACGCTTTCCACAGCTGCCCATCGCAGTCCGGCATCCTCTACAATCTTTTTACGCTTGAGTATTTCTTCTTTCGTCCAGACCTCACCATTGGGGATGTGGTGCAATGCTGTTACTATGCCAGTGGCTCCAGCCTGGCGTATGTCCTGCAGGCTGACAGGATCGTTGGGGCCATACCAACGGAAACTTTGTTCGCAAAGATACATATTTTATATTAAATGGGCTTAATTGGGTTTATATTGAGAACGCATCGAATCCACCGTCAACAACAGAGAGAACACCTGTGACGAAACTGCTGGCATCGCTGATAAGATAATGTATGGTGCCGAAGAGTTCTTCCGGTTCGGCGAAGCGCCCAGCAGGCGTGTGTGCAATGATGGTCTTGGCACGAGCGGTCAGCGAACCGTCTTCGTTTGTCAGCAAGGTTCGGTTCTGATTAGTCAGCAGGAAACCTGGTACGATGGCATTTACACGCAAACCGGGACTGAACTTAGATGCCAGTTCTGTTGCCATGTATTTGGTATAGTTTGCTATGGCGGCTTTGGCTGCTCCATATCCTACCACACGGGTAAGGGGACGCAAGGCACTCTCTGAGCAGAAGTTCACGATAGCACCCTTTTCATTCTTTGCCATTACGGGAACAAAAACCTGAGTGGGAATGACCGTGCCAAAGAGGTTCAGCTCCACTACCTTCTTGAAAGCGTCAAGGTCAAGGTCGAGGAATGTCTTGTCGGGAGCGATGGTTGCTCCTGCCATGTTGCCTCCTGCTGCATTCAGCAGGACATCAATGGTACCAAATCGAGCTACAATGTCGTCACGGTTCTGTTCCAATACTTCGCGTTTCAGCACATCAGTCATCAGAAAGAGTGCTTCACCTTTCTTGTTCAGCTCAGCCTCAAGTTCCTTACCTTGTTCTTCTACTCGGTCGAGCACTACCACTTTGGCTCCTTGCTCTACCAGATAATGGGCGATGTTCTTACCCAAAATGCCGCACCCACCTGTCAGCACGACAACTTTTCCTTGAATATCAAATAAGTTTTTCATAACTATTGTTTTGTTCTGATTATTCTGATTACTCTGATTATTCTGAAACTGCCTTATACTTAGGTACAAGCACCTTCAGGCACAGCCATCCGATGATATAGGCAACGGCACAGTAGCAGAAGACGATGAAGTAGCCTGCGGGTTTGCCTTCAAAGCCGAGGAACTGCATCTGTGTCAGGTCTGCATAGTCGAAGAGCCTGCCGCTGTATTTGTTGATACAGTAGCTGCCGATACCTCCAGCCAAGCCGTTAATGCCCGTCATGGTGCCTACGGCTTTCTTTGGGAAGAGGTCACTTGCTACGGAGAACAGGTTTGCCGACCATGACTGGTGTGCCGCACCAGCCAAACCAATCAGGATGATAGGGAACCAATAGCTGTATTTGCCTAAAGGCTGGGCAAAGAGAGTAAGCAATGGAATGACGGCAAAGATGAACATAGCTTTTAGTCGTGCGTCATAAGCGAGTTGACCTGTACGGTTCATAATGATGGTAGGCAGCTTGCCACCGTATATGCTGAGCATCGTTATGGCATAAAGCGTGAAGATGAGCATAATAGCTGTTGGGTTGTCTGAGGAGAGTCCATACACATCTGAGATGTAGGCAGGAGTCCAGAACAGGAAGAACCACCATACACCGTCTGTAACCAACTTTGCCAAGAAGATAGCCCACGTCTGTGGGAAAGTAATGAACTTAATGAAGGGAATGCTCTTTTCTTCAGCAGCTTGACTTGTTGTGCCATCCTCCTTAACTTCATCATCTTGCTGGATGTAATCCAACTCAGCAGCATTCACGTGTTTGCTCTGCTCGGGCTTCTGGTAAATGAATATCCATGCACCAAGCCATATGAAGCCAAGTGCACCAATGAGGATGAATGCCATCTCCCATCCATTTCCTACACCTAAATTCTTGAAGTAGCGAGCCAGCAAAGGAATGGATAGTGGTGCTACAAGAGCGCCTATGGTAGAGCCTGAATTGAAAATGCTGGTTGCATAAGCACGGTCCTTCTTGGGGAAGTACTCGGCTGTCACCTTGATGGCAGCGGGGAAGTTCCCGCTCTCACCAATACCCAACACAATTCGCGATATCATAAAACAGTAGGCGCTTATTGTGCTGATGGCAACAGCAACAGAGCCCGTGGCTTGCAGCATTTCCTGTGTGCTACCCAGATTGAGGTGCCACATAGTTGCTACACCGCAGAGTGCGTGCATACAAGCACCCAAACTCCAGATACCAATGGCCCAAAGATAACCCTTCTTAACGCCAATCCAGTCCATGAAACGGCCAGAGAAGAGATTGGCGATGGCATAAACTAAGGCGAAGACTGCAGCTATATCACCGTATACCGTATCTGTCCAATGAAAGTCTGGTGCTATAAAATCCTTCCACGTCAGGGACAAAACCTGGCGGTCCATGTAGTTGATAGTGGTGGCAAGGAAAAGCATACCGCAGATAATCCAACGGTAGTTAGTCATCTTACCTGTTTTTAGTTCATCGTTCATAATTTATAAGTTCATAGTTGTTTCTTTGTGCAAAGATAGCAAAAAATACGATATCAAGCAATATCTTTGCTATAAAGTTGAGACAAATGGTATTATCTTTGCGTATTCTATGTAAAATGGTCTATTATCCTTGCAATATTGACACCAAAAGAGAGGTTCGAAAAGCAAAAAATGCTATCTTTGTCATGTGATTAGAAGATAATATTATGAAAAGACGTGAGTTTTTACGAAATGCTGCTATAGTTGCAGCTTCTAGCAGTATTGCTACCGATGTTATGGCAGCGGGAAAACTTCTTCCTGCTGACGAGGTTACTAAGCCTGCTAATGAAGAAAAGAAGGCACAATTGCTCATCGATAGTGAGCCAGTCCTGCAGAATTATGCTGCAACGAGTATGGGTATAGCCTTCAGTGTGACCGATTGGGCAAATGGTTATGTCATCTATGGTGAGAAGCCCGACCTGAGCGACGGGAAGAAGGTGTGGTGCGGCGGTTATCGAATGACAGCTATGGATAACGAGGTGATTCATGTCCGTCTCACAGGCCTGAAGCCCTATACATTATATTATTATAGGATTGGAGCTGACCGCATCGAGTACAAGGACGGGTATCATATTCGTGTTATCGGTAAAGAATTGAAGCCGAAGATTTATTCGTTCCGCACGGCAGGCAAGGGGGCAATGGCGCATTTCTGTGTCATCAACGATACACATGCCAGTTGGAAGGCTATCAATCCTACCATTAATAAAGTGATGGAGCTGCAACCGAGTTGTGTCATTTGGAATGGTGATGCCTGCAATACAGAGGAGACGATTGCTGCTCAAAAGCGCATCTTTTTCAAGCCCGAGATAGATCGGAAAGACTTTGCCGCCAATATTCCGTACCTCTTTTGTCCAGGTAATCATGACAACCGAGGTTTGGCGAACCGCCATTTGGAACGCATCTGGATGTATCGCCAACCAGAAGAACGGCTGGCTCGAGATTGGGATTTAGGCCGTAACTTCGCTGTTCGCATGGGAGATGTTGCCCTTATTGGACTTGATACCGGTGAGGACAAGTTGGATACCAATCCCAGGTTCTGCAATCTCTTTGTCAGCGAACCTTACCGCGTGGCTCAACAGAATTGGCTTCGTAATGCGCTCAAACAACCGGAGATTGTAAGTGCTCCTTATCTGGTGGCTTTTTGTCACATCCCTCTCTATGACCCTCGTCCAGATGTGAATCCGGGTGACCTCTATCCGGCTGATGTTGATGACAAGCATAAGGGCGATTTTGCAGAATGGCAGCGCACATGTGCTAAGCTATGGGGGCCGTTGCTTGAGGAAGCTGGCTGTCAGCTTTTAATTACTGCCCATCAGCATGTTTATCGTCTCGACCTACCGAACGAAGAACATAAATGGATGCAGATAGTCGGAGGCGGCCCCAATATGACAGGAAAGAATGAAGGTCATTTCCCGACCGTGATAGACGGAGAAGTGAAGAATGGGAAACTCATCGTTACTATTCACAACATATACACAGGAAGAGTCTGTGGAACCGTGACTTTCAATAAAAGAAGGGTATAAGTCTGTGGGCTTACGTGTCCTTTAAAGTCTATAGGCCCTATGAATAGCAATCCCCGAGGTGCATTTGCGCCTCGGGGATTGCTTGTAAAGTGGGGCTGTGTGTTATTCTTCACCCCAGATATCCCAGTTGACTTCTTCCTTGGTCAGGGCTTGACCGCCGTCAACGGTAGTATCACTAATAATTGGCAGGCTCTCTGCCAGCATCTGAGATGCCTGAGCCTCTTCTACCTGTATTAATGGTTTAATGTATTTCATCATGAGTCCCTTTCCTTCCTCCCTATGAGGGGAGGTGACAAACAGGGGTGTGGGTCATAGGTTAGTAATTACATTATTAAATTACCCCCCTCCTCCCCTTGAGAGGGGAGGGGTTAGGGGTGAGATTTTTTACTTCAGAATCTTCTTGCCATTAATGATATTGATACCCTTCTGAGCCTTGTTCATACGTTGGCCGGCAACGTTGTAGATAAGAGCATTTTCTTCTGCGATATCTACGCCATTGATTCCAGTTGCATCATCTTCAGCGAAGGGATAGAAGGGCTTAACAGCAGATTCGAGTACCAGGTAGCCCTTGCCTGCGGCGATGGTGGTTCCTGCTGTTACCTTGTAGAAGCCAACAGCATCCTTGTTAGCGAGGACGTACTGAGTACCATCGGCTGTGACGTCGGTAGTAGCGGCAATAAGCTCGTTAGTTGCACTAAGAACAGCGTCGGTAGTCTTGGGTACATAGTATGTACCTTCCTCAGCCTTCACAACAACTGCTGTGCCTGCGGGAACGGTGGTAACAGGAGCGAGTTGAACGTAATCTCCGTCGAATGTGGCTGCATTAGCAGTTACAGCAGCACCAGTGAAGTCAACGTCGAACGGAGCAACGAATGTTGCATACTTAGAGTCGCCAACTTCTACAGGAGCAGCAACCAGAGCTTCAAGACCGAAGTCGCAGTAAGCACCGCCCCAGTTCTGTTCGATGTACATTGCAAGTACGTTCTTGCCGGGAACGAGCACGGAAGCGTCAACATCAATCGTTCTCCAATCGTTTTCACCGCCAGTCCAGTTGAATTCATTCCATACCTTTGTGCCATTGATAAATACGGCGCAGTCGTCGTCGTGAGTAACTTTAAGAATAAGTTTAGCAAATTCAGAAGGATCGTCTACGTAGAAACTACGACGGAACCAGAATGTATTATAGTCGTTGACCCAACGTGTGTGGTAAGGACCAAATGAGCCAAGAGGCATCATCAACTCGTCCCAATCTGAATCGTCAAAGTCTGCATCAGTCCAACCTTCTACGATGTCAGCATATTCTGCATCGGTGACCTCATTTAGGTGGCGGTACTTAGCAAAATAAGGTGTGTTGTTGTCTCCACGGGTTGGCAGGAGCACAGGCTCGGAAATCTTACGATTGCATCTTGAGCAAACACCATTAGCAAAGTCGTGGCCAAGAGCAGGGATGGATTCAATGTTCACAGCACCGCAATCGGTACATGGGTAAGCCACCTTGCCATCTGTCGTGCAGGTTGGTTGATACAGGACTGTTTCTTCACCATTAAAGTTGTGTGTTTGTTCATTAATCCAGAACTCGCCGATTTGGAAGCCGTCAGCAAGCTGAGTGGCAGAGAACTTGAAGAACTTATAAGTCTCTGTGCCGTTAACTTCGAATACATTCTCATATTTGCTGAAGCTCTTGAGCTTGTAGCTCTGAACGCTTTCTTCGATGAGTGTCCAGTTCTGGTTGTCGTTAGAACCTTCGAGCTTCCAGCTGACAGGATTGCGGCTAGGATAATTGTAAGTGTCAGCACCAGTTACGATAGAGTATTGTTGTACTGCAACAGGTTCGCTGGCAATGATGATAGCCCATGCGTCGCCTGTGCCAGAGCAACCGAACTTCGTGTCAGCATCGTTATCAACAAGGTTGGCCACAGGAGAGTCGCCCCAGCCGTTGCCGCCTGCGAGGACTGCATAACCTACATTATTAATATCTTTACGCTTGTAGTCAGGTTCAGAAACTGTCAGCTCATAGCTTGCTTCCCATCCGCCGTCGGCATCGGTAGTAACAGTAATTGTCACCTTGCCTGCTGCAACACCTGTTACAACACCCTCGGCATTAACGGTAGCGATGCTTTCGTCGGAAGATGTCCATGTGAAGGTGGCATCGTTAATGTTCTGCACATCGGGCAGGAACTGGTCGGGGGTACCAACGATAACGAGACGTGTCTCATTGTTGAAGGTTACGTATGCCTGGTCGTCGAGCTTCTTGTAGCCATAGCCATCGAGTGTGCCCTTTGCAGGCATAACGAATACGCGTGAAGCCTTGTCGTAGAAACCGAACTTACCATCGTGACGCATTACAGGTTTGAAGTTGTAAACAGCCTCGCCTGCTTCGCTGATGTTGCAGTAGTAGAAGCGACCACGCATAGGCTGATCAAATTCGGGGTTAGCGAAGAGAGACAGCTGACGTGTTGTAGCGTTGGTGACTGAGTTACCTGTCTCATAAGTCTCACCGTTCACAACCAGCTTGGTTACGTCGGCTTGAACCTCATAGTCGGTATTGAGGCTGAAGGGAGCGAAGTTATCACCTGCGCCTGTTGTGCCGCCAGTGAAGTAACCGAAGTGTGCCCTATCGTTACCATTCATGTAGAGACTGATACCAGAGCCTGCATAGACGTTACGTGCGCAGAAAATGCCGCACCAGCCAGAAGATGTGTCATATACCTGGAACTTGGCGTCAATCTGTGTAGCGGTAACAGGAACGTAAGGCAGCGTGTATGCATTCTCGCGAACCTGACTTATGGCCTCGATGTACTCAAGTGGTGTGTACTTAATGGGATCAGCCCAGTCGATGCCATTGTAAGCCTGCGGCAGAACGCGCTTCTCTACATTAATATTACTGAAGCTGAATGCGAATGCAGGATCGTGGCTGCCGTCGTCACAAACACCAAACTGGATGCACAGCAGTGCATAGTTGTGATTGGCTGTGAAGACAGTCGAGTAAGCTTGGTTAGTTGTCTCCGTGTTGGGCAGAGCAATATAGCCAAGTGCAGCATCGGGATTGTTGAATGCATTGTCCGGCATGTTCTCGTTGTCAAGAACGAAGAAGGGAAGCACTGTGTAAGAGCTCCATGAATGCCAAGCGGTACCTGAATAGATGAAGGAAGCACGATAGGTGTCGCCCTTTGTCAGACCTGTGAGTTTGAACGACAGAGGCTCCCATCCGCCTTGACCTTCATAAGGATTGAGTGTGTTCGTTGTGCCGTCGAAGACGTTCACGCCAAATGTGCCATCGTAAGCAGAACCAGGATAGCTCCAGGTGGAGAGGTTCTTATAGTCAGTACCGATTTCAGGAACAGTTTGATAAGTCATTTCGCCTCTGTCAACCCAGCTACCATTAAAGTACTCATACTCGTGGTTGTTGTAGATGACAATCTTACCTTCGTAAGCAGTGATGCCTGCTTCGCCAGCCATTGCCTGACCGTCTGCGCTGAGCTCAAATTCGGCGCTGTTGGCGGAGCCGTAGAAGGTGCCTGTGAGCTTGTCCTTCAAGCCACCCTTACCTTCGCCGTTGATAGCGGGCACGAGGTCCATAACGAGGGTCTCGCCTTCATAGAGTTTCAGACCATAGAGCGTCATGAAAGGATTGTAGCAGTCAGTATATGTGCTAACGTCAGGAACGTCCTTGTTCTGAGCGAAGACATAGAGAGGAGTTTTACAATCAGCGGTCTTAGGAGAGTCGTTGATTGTGCCGATCAGGGTTTCGCCGTCTGCCTCGAAGATATCCATCTTACCAGCAGCTGCATCTAATACGGTGACAATCTTCTCGCCATAGCGCATTTGGCTTCTGTCTCCAGTCTCACCACCGAGGTTGATGGTAGCGTTGGTCGTGAAGAAGCAGAAACGATCCCTCCAACCATTCTGATAGTAACCGCATCCGTATGCAGCCTTCCAGTCGCCTCCTTCTTCTGCAACCAGAGTGCAGACAGCCTTAGAGTTGGCTTTGGGGATGTAGTTCAGGTTGATGTAGGCATTGTTGGGGCTCTTGATGTACTCAATCTCTGAAATAGCATTGCCAGCCACCTTCAGCGTGTTGACTTCTGTAACGATACCATACTCCTCATACTCGCCATTGCTGTTGAGGGCATAGAACTTCAGAGCAGTCTTGTCATACACATAGGGGTCATTGCCTGTGTAAGAAGCGAGGTTGTCAACAGGAGTTGCCTCGAAGGGCTCTGTGAAACCATCTGTAGGAGGTGTGTAGCCGTCATCGGGCGTGTAGTCCACTGTAATCTGCGTCAGACGGAAAGTGCCTGTGAGAGTGAAGGTCACGGAATTCGTCGTACCTTCGGGAGTCCAAGTGCCGTTGGCAAATGTGCCTGTGCTGGCAGTAGCGTTAGACTTCTGGCCGGCAGGGTTCGTGGTGAAGGAAATGCCATCGAGGGTTCCTTCTCCAGCTGCTTTTACAGTGATTTGGTAGGTTGCATCAAGTACAATTACATTACTGACGCCAAGCTTGTCAACTGTGCTCGCATCTTGTTTGGCGATGGTAGCAGTTACGTGATAAGGTGATGTCTTCCACGCATAGGGAATTGCAATGTTTGTGTTGTCACTCGGTAGTGATGCCTTCAGATCACTTACTTTGAAAGCGACCTGGTCGGCAAACAGCTGACCTAAGCCTAACACAAGCGAAGCGAGTAATAGAAAATGTTTCTTCATACTTGTAAAATTTAGTTAATAAATTGGGTTAATTATACATATTTTGCCCCAAAGTTACACATTTATATAATATGTAGCAAGAAAAACATCAATTATTTTTACCTTATTTGGTAAAAAAAGGACAAGAAACAAAGGGGCAAGGGGCAGGAGACTTCTTTTGCTGCGAAATAAAGCAGTATAAATTTAAGGATACTAAAATTTTATCCTAGTCCTCTTGCCTCTTGTCCCTTGTCCCTTGCTCCTTACCTCTTGCTCCTTGTTCCTTATTCCTTATTTGATATTGCCTACGCTGATAAGATATTCAGCAATCTGTACGGCATTGAGGGCGGCGCCCTTCTTAATCTGGTCACTGACGAGCCAGAAGGTGATGCCATTGGGATTGGCGAGGTCCTTGCGGACGCGTCCCACGAAGACATCGTCGCAGTTCTCGTGGAAGAGTGGCATCGGGTAGCTCTTGCTTGCAGGTTCATCTTCAAGCTGCAAGCCCTTCCCCTCGCGGACGGCCTGTTGGAACTCCTCAACACTGACGGGGCGTTCTGTCTCTGCCCAGACACTTTCGCTATGGCAACGAAGGGAGGGAACACGCACACACATCGCACTCACCTCGCAGTCGGTGTGCATAATCTTCTTCGTCTCGTTGTACATCTTCATCTCCTCCTTCGTATAGCCGTTCTCACAGAATACGTCAATCTGAGGTATTACATTGAAGGCCAACTGGTAAGCGAACTTCTCGACGGTAGGCTTCTCGCCGGCAAGCACCTGGCGGTATTGCTCGTAAAGCTCGGCCATTGCTGCGGCTCCGGCTCCGCTGGCAGCCTGATAACTGGCAACGTGAACACGCTTGATGTGGGAGATATTCTCCAAAGCCTGCAGGGCAACGACCATCATAATCGTGGTGCAGTTGGGATTGGCAATGATGCCGCGAGGACGGACGAGAGCATCTTCTGCATTGCACTCGGGTACAACCAGGGGCACATCCTCGTCCATTCGGAAGGCGCTCGAGTTGTCAATCATCACAGCTCCGTATTTGGTGATGGTCTCGGCAAACTCCTTGCTGGTACCGCCTCCGGCACTGGCGAAAGCGATGTCAACGCCCTTGAAGTCGTCATTGTGCTGCAGGAGCTTGACTTCAATCTCCTTGCCTCGGAAAGTGTATTTACGTCCGGCGCTTCTCTGGCTACCGAACAACAACAGTTCATCAATCGGGAAGTTCCTCTCGTCAAGTACGCGAAGGAATTCCTGCCCTACGGCACCGCTGGCGCCAACAATTGCGATTCTCATATCGTTTGGTCGTTAATTTGTTTGGTGGTTGAGTCGAGTGACTAACCGGGTGCAAAGGTACAATATTTAATTCATAATTCACAATCCACAATCCATAATTCTTTGTCATGGGCTTGTGTTCTTGACTCATGTCAAAGGAATTCCTTATACCTCCTTCTTCAATCCATAATGTTTTTGCAGCTTTGACTACTATCTAAGCTACTCTCATTCAACAACAGAAATAAATCTCTGTTTTATTTTGTATTGTCCTCGCTTAATCGTAACTTTGCGCCCGAAATATGAATACGTCTGCTCTCATAACTGACCCGACATGGATATTCTCGATGGTGCTCGGCATCATCCTGATAGTTCCATTATTATTTCGTCGGCTCCGTATCCCGCCAGTCATCGGGCTTATATTGGCAGGCGTTCTGGTTGGCCCATACGGCTTAAACCTTTTGGCACACGACAGCTCATTCAAGCTGTTCGGTCAGGTGGGCATCTACTACATCATGTTCCTTGCCGGCCTGGAGTTGGAAATGGGCAGCGTGGAGCATTACGGACGCAGCGGACTCCGCTTCGGCATCCTTACCTTCAGCATTCCTTTCTTGCTTGGCATAGCATCAAGCATGTTTCTGCTTGATTGCAAACTGCCGACCGCTATCCTGTTGGCCTGTATCTATGCCAGCCATACGCTCGTTACCTATCCAATCGTAGGACGTTACGGCCTGAACCGCCATAGGCTGGTTGTTGTCAGTGTCGTTGCTACGGCCTTTGCCCTCTTTGCTGCCTTGCTTGTACTGGCAATAGTGGTGGGGAGCAGGGACTCCGATACGTTATGGCTCACATGGTTGCTGTTCGGTTTGCGCTGTACGCTCTATGTCGCCTTTGTTATTTTCGTCTTTCCTCGCGTCGGCCGTTGGTTCCTTCGCCACTTTGAGGACAGCGTCATGCAGTACATTTTCATCCTGACGCTCGTCTTCATCAGTGCCTCGTTGGCAAAGATGGTAGGACTGGAAGGCCTGCTTGGTGCTTTCCTTGCAGGATTGATAGTCAACCGTCTCATTCCCAAGACCAGTCCCTTGATGTCGCGTCTGGAGTTCGTCGGCAATGCCCTGTTCATTCCCTACTTCCTCATCGGTGTGGGCATGATTATCGACCTCGGCATCCTTGTTCGGCATCCCGAAACATATTGGCTGGTTGTGGTAATGGTAGTGACGGGCATATTGTCCAAGTTGCTTGCCTCAGCAATAATGGCTTGGACGATGGGCGAGAACCGACATGGGATGTGGCTTATGTTCGGACTGACCAATGCCCATGCTGCCGGAGCTTTGGCTATCGTCACCATCGGTACAGCCCCGGGCGTACAGCTCATGAGCAACGAGATGCTGAGCGGTACGGTGATGCTCATTCTCCTCAGTTGCACCGTTAGCGGTTTTGCCACGACTCGTGGAGCCAAGCAGATTGCCCTGAGCGATACGTCCCTCGAGGACAACCGGGGTTCTTATCACGGCAAGTGCCTTATCTCCTATAAGCAGGAAGACAATGTGGATGTTATGACGCAGCTCGCCATCCTCATCCGCAATCCTTTCATTCCCGATAGCCTCATGGGACTTTATGTTTCGTATGAAGACCCTTCTGCCCCCTTGTCAGGTGCTGGCGGAACCCAATCATTCATTAACGGGCAGGCTTTTAGTTCCTCCCACTATAAGGGTGAGACCGTTGGGGTCTATTTCGGACGCCGTCTGTTGGAGAAGGCCCAGATGATAGCCGCAGCAGCCGATGTGCCTATGTCAACGCTCAACCGCATGAGTACTAACATCGCGGGCGGCATCCTGCATACGATGAACGAATACGATTGCGGTGAGGTCATTATGTGTATGGACAACCGGACAACCGATGGCTCGAAATCCTCGCTCGGTACTGTTATTGATAATGTAGTGAGCGGCAGTCACCGCGAGGTGATGCTGGTTCGCAACTCCGTTCCGCCCGGGACGATACGCCGCGTGGTTGTTGCCGTTCCTCAGAAGGCAGAATACGAAGTCGGCTTCTACAAATGGCTGGAGCATATCTGCCGTATCGGCGAGGAGATTGATTGTCATTTGGAATACCATGCGCATCCCGACACCTTACCTTATATAAAAGGATATATGGAGCAGAAGCACAGCCACGTTCGCTCCCATTATGCCGAGATGGAACAGTGGATGCAGTTCATCGACCTCAAGGATGATATGAAACTCAACTGCATGCTTGTGGCTGTCACGGCGAGGCCGGGCTTCATTTCCTATCAGAACTGTTTCGAGGATATGCCGTCCCTCCTGCACCGTCACTTCAGTCACACCAATGTCATGCTGCTCTATCCCGACCAGTGGGGAGAGCCTCAGGAGAGTCTGTCCGTCTTTACGCCCAAT